>JACMJO010000397.1 GCA_014380605.1 Fimbriimonadaceae bacterium
ACTTCAATCCCTCTTTAGACATCCGGTCCTTGCAAGTCGCACACTCCGCCCAAACATCCTTCGGCGCTTCATCCCCGCCAATGTGGATGAACTTAGATGGGAAGAGCGCGATTACCTCGTCGAGCACATTCTTGAAGAATTGGGTCGCTGATTCGCTCCCGGCACAAACCGTGGAGGGATAGTCGTTCCCCGTCCCGGCCACATACTTCTTCATGAAGTCCGCGGGAGGATTACAGTTCAACAATTCAGGGTAGGAAGCCACCGTCTCCGTGCTGTGCCCTGGCATCTCAATCTCCGGAACCACGGTGATATAGCGGTCCGCCGCGTATCTCACGATCTCCTTGATTTCATTCTGAGTGTAGAACCCGCCATACAGCTTCTTCCCGCTTGATTTCCCCGGGAACTTCAGCCCCCCGTAGCTCCACTCGACTGGTTGCTCCTCCCGCCAAGCTCCCACTTCCGTGAGCTTCGGATACTTCTTGATCTCGATTCGCCAACCGCCATCGTCGGTGAGATGCCAATGGAAGATATTCATTTTGTGAACGGCGAGCCAATCGATGAACTCCTTCACAAATTTGGGTCCGAAGAAGTGGCGGCTCTCATCCAGGTGCATTCCGCGCCATCCAAATCGAGGCTTGTCAACGATCTCGCAACCCGGCACCGTCCAACCTTCGCTTAGCTTGGGTTTTTTCTCAAACGCGCTGACCGGAAGCAACTGCCGCAGGCTCTGGACGCCATAGAATAATCCCGCCGGCTTTGCCGCGACGATCAGGACTCCATCTGGTGAACTTGATAGCCGGTAACCCTCCTCGCCAAACTGGGTTTCTTGCTCATCTAGCCTTAGCTCGATAGAACGAGGCTTCGGTCGGTGATCGATGAAGAGGTCGAATCCCGTCGAAGGTCTCAGGGCTTCACGCAGACGTTCTGCCACCGGTTTCGCCTTGCCAGAAGCGATGATCGTTGTCTTCTCCTGTATCTCAAAGGCTCCAGGCATCGCCCGGTAAACCTCAGGCGACGGGATGAGCGCAGGCAGAGCCTGGGGGAGCAAGATGAACGCGGCTAAGATCACGCACTAAGAATAGCGGAATCTGGCGCTTCGCGTCAGCGTGTTCAGTCGATTGCGACAGCGGGAGTTCGGACCGGCTCGAACACCTTTAAGATTGGGAACTCCTTGATTGCGCTCCAATCCTCGCCAAACAAACCCCAGGCCGCAACTCCATCGAGGCTCTCGGGCTCTAAGAGATCAAAAATCAGGGTTCCAAGCGGCTGAGCGTTTCTGACCAAGAACCAACCTGAATCGGCTGAGGCCGTGCGGCTCTCAAAAGTCCCTTCGAGACGCACTAACTTGTGACCTTGAAAGGCATTTCTGGCTACGATGGCCTCGGTAATCTTGAAGGCTAGTGCCGCCCCGGACCACTTCTCTAGAAGCCGCTCCACAACGACGCCGTGAAGTCTAAGTAGATCCGCAACTTTCGTCGCGGAGCCCGGAATTAGGTAGGCCGTGGGAAGCTCGGCGGTTCGAGAGACCTTGAACCGATCAAATACTCGCATCTTGATGGGCTCCCAGGCGGTGATTGGGCCCGTTCGCTTGGCGGCCGATGCTTTCTCCATCAGCACATTCTCTTCTCCCCGATCCGCCATTTCGAATCGGACTCCCAGTTCGGGAGCTTTGCCGGCTATGTCGATCATGCGCTCGTCGGCCTTTCGAGTCATCGCCGTTACGCGCTTCGACTGCTTCGCCAACTCGACCAGACAACTGTTCACAAACTGCTCGGTTGCTTTGACCCGAACTTCGAACGGGCAGTTCACCATCGCCTCCGAGAGAATGGCGATCCGGTTTCGGAGCCCGCCATAGTTCGTGACATACCGGGCTTCATAGCCAAACGTCTCCCACACAGTTTTTTCTTGACGACGCGCTGTGTTCCCGTAGTCGAAAAGGCGCAAACCCGTCTTGGCGACCTCCCGCTTGATCAGTGGAAGCAGCTCATCCTGCGTGAACTTACGAACTTCAGGATCGGTGTTAGGGTGAAGGCCGGGCGAGTAAGTGAGCTGGTAGCCATGCCTCGATCCGTCGGTGGTGTGGAGGTCGAAGACCACGTCAGGGTCCCAAGAATACACGTACTTCAGAATCCCGCGCATCTCTGGCGACTCGGCCTTCATGCAATCGCGGTTGAGGTCGAGCCCCTGGCCATTTGCTCGGAGACCAACCAGTTCTGGGCCCTCTTGCCCCGGGCGATTCCGTGCCTGAGGACCGAACTTCTCGTTGCCATCGGCATTGTAGATCGGCGTTACGAGCAGGATGACCTTGTCCAGGAGGCCCTTCTCCTCTCGACAATAGTTCCTGATAAGCGCCAAAGCCGCTTCCTTCCCTTCGACCTCTCCCGCATGGATGTTCGCTTGGATATAGATAATGGGTTTGCCACTGGCCTTGGCCTGGGCAGGTGTGGAGACCAGGGGCCGTGAGGCGATCACTAGCGGCATCTGTCGGCCCTCGGTGGATTTCCCCATCCATTGGAGCGTGATCGGCGCTGAGACCCTTTGCAGATCCTGAAGGAAGTTCGCCACGTCAGCGTAAGTCGATGTTTCTTTAAATTGACTTCGCTCAGCTCGGGTTTGGGGCCAGGCTGGCGACTGAAGCAAGGCAATTCCTGCAAAGACGACTGAAAGGACGGGCATGGTTGGACCTTACCCCTTGAATAAGCAAGAAGCAGATGATTTTTTGTCGCATCACGGGGCCACTCTGGGCAACAATAAAGCAATGATCGCCGCCCTAACCGCCCTCGTCCTTTTTCAAGCCGCCAACACTCTCACACCTGAAGAATCCAAAGCGGGTTGGAGGCTCTTGTTCGACGGTAAGTCGACTGCGGGTTGGAAGAATTTTAAATCCGACACCATTCGGCCCGGCTGGCAGGTCAAGGACGGCGTCTTGACAAGCGTAGATCCGAACAATGCGGGAGATATCGTTACCAAGGACAAGTTCGAATGGTTTGAGTTGACCCTGGATTACAACTTGACCAAGGGCGGCAACAGCGGAGTGCTCTTCCATGTGGCCGATAACGGCGGAGCGACTTGGCACAGCGGTCCTGAAGTGCAGCTTTACGACCACTGGGTGGCCGAGGGCGTGGAGACCAGCGGATTTCTCTATCAGCTCTATCCGTCAAAGGTTGATGCCGCGAAGCCTGCAGGCGAGTGGAACAAGCTTCGCCTGATGATCGCGCCAGACAAGTGCTTCACCGAGATCAACGGTCAGCGGTATTACGAGTTCGTACTCGGCAGCGACGACTATAAGTCTCGCATTGCCAAAAGCAAGTTCAAAGAGTTCCCCAACTTCGGCACGCTCGGCAAAGGCTCGATCGCGATCCAGGGAGACCACGGGGTCGTCTCGTTCCGAAACATGAAGATTCGTGAGCTTAAAAAATGAGGGCGCGATTGTGGGGCTTGATCAGCAAGCCCCACAACCTTTACCCTTAGACTCCCCAACCCTTCCGGAAATCAGGCTTGATCAACGAATCGAACTCCGACGTTCCCTTAACCTTCATTCGCTTGGCGTCCCACTCCAGCTTTGGACCGTTGGCCCAGATCGCGAGGTTGCCCAAGAGCACCGTCTCCGTCAAGGGCCCCGAGTAGTTCGGGAAGTTGGAAACGGCGGGTTTTCCGGTCTTGATCGCCTGCACGAATTCGGCCATGTGGCCCGGAGACTCGTCGACCTTAACGTCGGGCATGGTTCCGCCGCCCACCACCATAAACCGGGAGTTGGACTCGTCCGGGCTATAGATGGTGCCCTTCTCGCAAACCACGATCGACCCGTTGCCCCCATAGTTGAAACCTGGGGCCAATGTCGCGGCTGGCTTTTTGCCGCCGTCGTGCCAATAGAGGTTCAATGCTGGCCGACCGTTTCGCTCGGGGAACTCATAGTGAACGATCGCCCACTCTGGGAAGCTGTCTCGATTGTGGCCGCTGGTTTGGGCTCGGACTGAGCTCGGATCGCGCAGGTCGAGCGCCATAAACGGCATATTGAAGATGTGGCATCCCATGTCCCCCAATGCACCAGTGCCGAAGTCCCACCAACCTCTCCATGCGAAGGGATGATAGCCGTCGCCGTAGGGACGATCTGGACGTGGGCCCACCCAAAGCTCAAAGTCCAGGTGCTTGGGCGTGGGCTTGGCAGTCGGGCGAGGAATACCTTGCGGCCAATAGGCAGGCGCTCGATCTGTCCAAAGGTGGACTTCCTTCACGGCACCAAACGCTCCGGACCGAATCACCGCGGCGGCCTTGCGCATGGCGGTGTTGGCGGTGCTTTGGTTGCCCATCTGGGTTGCGACCTTATTATCCCGTGCGATCTTCGCGAGTTGGCGGGCTTCCCAAATCGTGCGCGTCAGCGGCTTCTCCGTGTAACAATGAAGGCCCTGACGCATGGCGATCGCCGAAGCAATGGCGTGGTGATGGTCAGGAGTGCTAATCACCACGGCATCCAACTGCCCGCGCATCGCTTCAAGCATTGACCGGTAGTCGTCGAACGTTGTCGCGCGCGGATGCTCCAGCATGCCGCGCGACCTTTCCTTGGCGTCGGTATCGCAGATGGCGATGATGTCGCCGTGTTCGGCGGCCTGTTCCATTCCGCTCCAGCCCTTGCCTCCGCACCCGATGATTCCAAAGCGCAGTCGGTTGGATTTGATCGAGCTGTTCTTTTGGGGCGATTC
>JACMJO010000398.1 GCA_014380605.1 Fimbriimonadaceae bacterium
ACTCGCCGCTTCGATCTCCGGTGAACATCTGCCCCGTGCGATTTGCCCCGTGAGCCGCTGGAGCAAGGCCGACGATGAGCCGTTTAGCATCCGGATCGCCAAACAACGGCACGGGTTTGCCCCAATACTCCTCTGCCGCATAAGCCTTTCGTCGCTCGTGGGCAACCAGCTCACGCCAGGCGACGAGTCTCGGGCAGAGTCGGCACTCTATGATTTGGGCGTTGAGAACGTCGAGGGTCATGGTTTTGATTATAAGTTCAAAGTAGGGAACAATAGGGAAGAACGTGCCTATCTACGAGTATGAACCCGAAGATCGGGAATGTCTGATCTGCAACGGACGAACCGAGGCGATGCAGGGGATCAACGATGATCACCTGAAGTATTGTCCTACCTGCGGTCTAGAGGTTAAGCGGGTGGTCAGCCGAGCCTCCTTCCAACTCAAGCGGGGGACCACTACCGAGAACGCCGCGGATAAAGGGTTCACCACCTTCAAGCGAGTTGAGAAAGGGAAGTGGGAAAAGATTGGGGGTGAGGGCCCGGATATGATCGTCGGCACCAAAGAGGACATTGCGGCGGTTGAGGCGGAAAAGAAGCCCACCAAGAAAAAAGTAGTGGATTTAGGCTAGGCCACTCCCAGCGACTCTTCGAACCCCGCCATAACGTTCATCGCGTGGATCGCCTGGGCAGGACCGCATTTGCCATGGCGATCGGCAAGGACTTGAATCGTGAGCAGGCTGTGGCCTTCTCCTGGTGTATATCGCAAGCGATAGGCTGCAAACGGCATGCCCTCCACTAGCTTGGGCTCCCACTCTGAATCTTCAATGCGTCGCACGAAGAAGGAGCGCCCGAATCGTTCCTCGTAAACGTCGTCGATGTCGGACCAATCGCCGGGGGTCGCAATCGCCGCCATCGCGGTGATGGCCAGGACAGGGCCAAGGTCGCGTGGCTCCACATGACTCGTTGCGCCCTCTTGCCATCCCGCCGTTGCCAAGAAGGAATCAAGCATTTCGCCACTCGACTCGAACGAGGAAACAACCGTCGGCGGTTCGACGATCATGCCCGCCCAGGCAATGGGGCCAAGTGCAACCAACGCCAGGGTCGACAAGGCGTCTGGAATGGACATCTCGTCCGCGCACACCATTGGGTTGTTGTCGATAAGCTCGACCAATCCCGCGACCGGCAGTCCGGGCTGATCCAACCAGACCTTTCTATGCCAAGCCCCCACCTGGAATTCGATTCCAAGATGGTCGCAGGCGCCGACTTTAGCCACCTTTGGATGAGCCTCTAGATGATGTCTGAGAAGGGGATCACCAGTTGCGGCAAGGTCGATCATTGGCGCTTGATGTCGGCGGTCACCTTGTAGTTTGTGGGAACTCCGTCTGGGGCCACCATCTTCAGATTCATTTTGAGCGTGCTTCTGAAAAGCGAACCATCGCTTACCAACAAGAACATAGAGCCTGTCCCCGAAGCTTGACCGCCAGTGGTGACCGCCAACTCCGCCATTTGTTTACCGTTAACCACCTTGATGCCTTTAAAAACATAGGTGGCTTGGATTTTCTTTTCGCCTTGCATAGGAAGTTCGACCGGCGCGCTTGCCTGCCAAGATTGCCCCACTTTGATCGCTTTCTCAGGGAATGCGGGCGTGACCTGTTGTCCCGCCCCGCCTTGTCCGACGACCCTGCCCCGAACGTCTAGCTGGATTCGATTCTTGACCGCGTTGACCATGGGACTCTTGCCAACGGAAACTGGCCCAACGGTGGTATCGATCGTCGCGACGCCCGCCTTGACCCCAACCACCTTCCAAATCATTGGCAAAGTGAAAGTCATCGGCTGGCCGTTGGCTCCCGTTCCCGCAAGGGAAGATACAACCCCGTACTTAAAAACCGATCCCGCCTGATGCTTCATTCGGAACAGATACCCCTGGCCGGACTTTGTGATCTGAGCGGAGGACGAGGCAACGACGACGAAGCAAAGGGCGAGTAGGAGGTTCTTCATGCTAAAGCGGGCACCTTACTGCTAAGAAAGGACTCCGCAGATAAGTAATCGTATCCATATTGGTTGGCAATTGCTTCCAGGGTGACCTTGCCATCAGCTACGTTCAAGCCTTTACGAAGGGCAGGGTCTTTGTCCAGGGCGTTCAGGCCGCGGTCGGCGAGCCGCATCGCATAGGGAAGTGTAGCGTTCGTCAGAGCATAGGTGCTGGTGTGGGCGACGGCTCCCGGCATGTTCGCCACGCAGTAGTGGACCACCCCATCGACGGTGTAGATTGGCTCGGCATGGGTCGTCGCCTTGGTCGTCTCAAAGCAACCGCCTTGGTCCACGCAGACATCCACGATCACTGACCCTTTCTTCATGTACTTCAAATCGTCGCGGGTGACAAGGATCGGGGCTCGCGCACCGGTTAGGTACACAGCGCCGATCAGCAGGTCTACTTCCTGAAGGACCTGGCGCAAGGTTCCTGGATTGCTGTGCAGAGTGATAACGTTGTCGGGGAAGATATCGTCTAGGTATCGAAGGCGATCCAGGTTCACATCGAGCACGTAGACCGTTGCCCCAAAACCCGCGGCTACCTTGACTGCATTGATTCCAACCACGCCAGCTCCGATGACTCCGACAACCCCAGGTTTCACCCCGGGAACACCGCTGAGAAGTACGCCCCGTCCGCCCATAGGTCTTTCAAGGTACTTCGCTCCTTCTTGAATGCTGAGACGGCCCGCTACCTCGGACATCGGCGTCAGAAGGGGCAAGGAGCCATTGCTGGTTTCGACCGTCTCGTAAGCCACACAATAGGCTTTGCCTGCAACCATCGCCCGCATGAGTGGTTCATCGGCTGCAAAGTGAAAATAGGTGAAGAGGATTTGGCCCGGCTTGATCCTCGGATACTCGCTTGCCTGGGGTTCCTTGACCTTGACGATCATGTCGGATTGAGACCAAACATCCTCGACTTCGAGGATGTCTGCTCCTGCCGCCCGATACTCTTCATCGGCAATGTGGGTTCCCTCGCCAGCGCCGGTTTCGACCACCACGCGATGGCCGTTCTGCTTGAGCAACATAACCCCTGCGGGGGTCATCGCGACACGAAATTCATTGTTCTTTACTTCTCTAGGAACTCCAACCGTCATTTAAAACTCCTTTGGTTCAATGATCGTGAAGTTTACCGGGAAGGGGGAGTAGGGAATAAGGCAAGCAGAGAATAGGGGAATTAGGAACAAAGGAGTTGGTCGGAATCAAGCAACCTACTGGAGAACCTCCAATTCGTGAGTTCCTAGTTTCATTATTCCCTCGTCCCTATTTCCCGTTGATCTGTAACAATTCCATCTCAAATTTGAGAACGCTGTTCGGCGGGATAGCGCCCGCAGGATTTGCTCCGTAAGCCGCGCCAGGTGGAATGCGCAACATGCGTACTCCGCCCTTCCTCATTCCGATGACTCCCTTATCGAATCCAGGGACCACCTCGCCAGCGCCAACGGTAAAGCTAAAGGGCTTATTGGCCTTTCTGGATGAATCAAATTCCTTGTCGTTGAGGAGTTTGCCGACATAGTGGATCGTCACTTTGTCGCCTTTCTTGACCTCAGCGCCGGTTCCTGCTTTCGTGTCCTTGATGTCGATAACGGACTCTTCGCCCCTGCGGACGATATCGAGACACCTCACGTTGAAGATCAGGTCGGAGTTAGCGGGAATCTTTGCCTGGGCTTGCGGGCCATATGCCATGGAGGCAGGAATTGAGAGCTTTCGAAGTCCTCCAACCTTGATGCCGATAAGACCTTTGTCCCAGCCGGGGATGACCATCCCCATACCTAGGTTAAGCGAGAACGGATCCTTATCGGGCATTGCCTTAAACTCGCCGTCCATGTTGCCGTCGAAGACGGATCCATCTACCAACTGGCCGCGATAAAGCATAGCAAGGGTATCGCCTTCCTTCGCTCCCTCACCCTTTCCAGGCTCGATATCCTCAATCTTAAGGTCCTTGAGCGCGGCAACTGGAGTCGTGGTACCGGAAGTTGCTCCACCATTCGCTGGTCCGCCCGAACCGGAGTCAGGCTTGGAACAGCCGATGATGAGTGCGCTAAGCGCGAAAATTGCGATGAAAGCTTGGCCTTTCATAAGTTTGTGTTGTACCTCCAACGTAAGTCTCAGGACCGAAGGTTCCCACCCCGGTACAATGCTTCTCCCCCGAGATGGCTAAGAAAGGCGGCGACAAGAAGAATGAGGGGCCAAGATCGATCCAAAACAGAAGGGCGCGCTTCGATTATCACATCGAAGACACCTATGAGGCTGGAATCGAGTTGGTCGGGTCCGAGGTAAAGAGTATCTTTCTCGGCCGCGCCAACCTGACCGACGCTTACTGCCGCGTCGTCAATGATCAGCTGTTTATCTTGAGCCTTGATATCGATCCCTACGACAAGGGGGTCGTCGCCTTTATGCCGGAGCGAAGGCGGGACCGTCGCCTCCTTATGCATCGGAAGGAGATCAACACCCTGGAGCGCAAGGCGCAGGAGAAGGGATTCACCCTTGTGCCCCTTTCCATGTACTTCAATTCGCGAGGAAAGGTCAAAGTCCAGATTGGACTGGGTAAGGGTAAGGCGCACTACGACAAACGCGATAAAATTGCCAAAGACGATGAGCGGCGCGAGATCGACCGTGCAAAATCATTGAAATTTTAACCTGGTAAATCCTTAAGGAAATTGCTTTAGCCGCCGATACAACGGATATGAGCTCTGCGCCCGGACCTTTTCACGAGCCAATGGTCGGCGAGAACGTCACGTTGCTTCTGCACACCGACGATCGTCCCACCTGGACTGTCGCACGTATCCACTCCAAACACCCGTTCTCGGTTGAGTTTGATTCGACGTCTGTTGACCTCTTCGAAGGCGTCAAGAATCTGCTGATCATCCATGACGGTGGGAGGAAGTACACCAAGGGCGACGGAAGAATTGGCGACTTGTCGTCCAAG
>JACMJO010000399.1 GCA_014380605.1 Fimbriimonadaceae bacterium
CGGACATGATTTTGTGGCAAACAGTGCTTGTGCAAATTACGAGTTGACATTCAACGACGCTCTCAGGACAATCGGAAGAGTTACAAATCCTAGGTTGAACAGGAGGTTACAAAGTGGCAGGCAACGACAAGAACGGAAAAGAAAACAAGGGCGGTCCAAAGTATGTGCTCGATATCGAGGGCAAGCTGATCGATTGGGACGAACCCACGATTACAGCGGAGAGAATCGCAGAACTCGGTGGTTGGGAATTCTCGCAAGGCGTCGTTCTCATAGACGCAGACAACAACGAGCGCCCGTTGGCAGCAGGTGAGGTTGTTGAGCTCAAGCCGGGCATGGGCTTTTCGAAGAAGGTTCACTTCAAACGAGGTTAGCCATGGCTTCTCAACGAATCGAAGATGAACTTGAGCTCCTCAAGGTCCGGCATCCGGACCTTGAGTTTGTTGAGGAGGGTCTCTGGGTCAAACTGCCAGGCATCAATCTGCCTCAGGGATGGAGCCCAGGCGGAGTGGACATTCTCTTCCAATTCAAGTCCGGTTACCCACAGGAAGTTTTCTATGGCTTCTTCACGCCAACAGGAATGCTCATTAACGAGGTTACTCCCCAAAACTACACGAACGTGGCTGAGGCCCAGCCACCATTCCCTGGCACGACCTGGGCGTTCTTTTCTGGAAATCCTGATCCGTGGCAGCCCAAAGCCGAGATCCAGTCAGGATCAAATGTCCTCACATGGGTTCAGAGCATTCACGCACGATTCATGGAGAAGCTCTAATGGCCAATATTATGTTAACGAAGGACCAGTGGGATGCCCTACAAAGGCATCTCCTCCCCAATCCGTTCAAGGTTGAGGAAGCTGCTTTTCTTTTCGTCAAGGTCACGGAAAGCGGCGACTTCGAATGCGTGGATTCTTGGTGCATGCAACCTCACGACTTTGACTACCAGTCTGCGTTCCACATTTCCCTTCGCGATGAAACGAAAGCAGCGGTTATCAAGCGGGCACATGATACGGGCACGGCTCTTGTTGAGGCGCATTCTCATTTGGGCAAGTGGCCGGCGGAGTTCTCACGAAGCGATCTCTGTGGTTTTGACTCGTTTGTGCCGCACGTACGCTGGCGCCTCAAGGGAAAACCGTACGCAGCCATTGTCCTTACTACCGCTGACTATGATGGATTCGCATGGATCGGCGACGCCACTGATCCCGTACGGATCGATGGCTTGGTAATCGGCGATGTGGACCGATTGGGCCCAACCGGCCTCACGCCTTTAACTTGGGGGCCTTGGGAGGACTTCGATGGGCACATTTGACCGACAGATCGCCCTGTTTGGCGAAGAGGGACAGGCGGCAATCAGGAAGGCGAAAGTTGCCGTCGTTGGAGTAGGTGGCATTGGAACCCACCTTGTACAACAACTTTCGTTACTCGGCGTCCGAGACATCGCGTTGATCGACCATGAAGAACTCGACGAAACAAATCTCAACCGGTACATCGGGGTGCGGGAGGGCGACCCAATTCCAGGCACCCTCAAAGTTAATATCGGTGAGCGCCTTGTTCGGGCCGTTGACGCCCAGGCAAACGTGGTTACGGTTCCCCATCGTTTTCAATCAATAGACGGTTTTGCCGCGATCATACGGGCCGACGTTGTATTCGGTTGCCTTGACACTGAAGGAGCTCGCTTCATCCTTAACGAGCTGTGCGTTGCCTATGACCTGAAGTTGATCGATTGCGCTACCGAGGTTTTGCCCGAAGAGCCCCTGATCTATGGCGGACACGTACACATCCTGTGGGATCGCCCTGGTTGCCTTTATTGCCTGGGCCTGCTTGACATGAATGCAGTACGCGAGGATCTTGAGACTTCGGATCAGCGCACCAACCGCGAGAGCGTTTATGGCGTTGATCGGGAATTACTCAGGCAGAGCGGCCCTTCGGTTGTTTCCCTCAATGGCGTCGTGGCTTCGATCGGGGTGAGTGAGTTCATGGTGGCGATCACGGGTCTTCGATCACCCAAACAGTGCACCACCTATCGAGCCGATCTGGGTCGAATCACCACTGCGTTTACGCCTCCCCCCGGGGATTGCTATACTTGCTCGCTTCTGGGAGCCCGTGACAGTGCTAAGGTCGAGCGGTTCATTGAGCAGCCCAACGAGCCGTTAACTTAACAAAGAATTCAAGAGGACCATTTTCACTTCCAACACTTTTTTCGTCTCAACTATAGGTGACAAAATATGGCAAAAACAGTTCGTGTTACATCTCAAGGAAAGAAATGGCAAGTTAAGACCGACGGTGCTGATCGTGCAGCGAAACTGACCGACAAGAAAGAGGATGCCGTAAAGGCAGCCAAGCAAATCGCCAAAAACCAGAAAGCCGAACTAATCATCCAAGGCAAGGACGGAAAGATCCAGTCTAAGGATAGCTATGGAAGGGATCCGAATCCTCCCAAGGACACAGAGCATTGAGGATGAAGTGCTATGTCTAATACTCGTGAGTCTTCGGGGTCATACACGTCTACATCAGCCTGCACAGGTCGCTAGCAAACAGAACGATCAACGCCAGATTCGCAGATCCGACCAGGGTTGCTATCCAAGACTCAGGCTTGGTCGTGAAGTTGAATTCGAAATCAAAGTCTGCTTTCGAGTTCGCCAGCCGTTCACGTGTCCGCAACCTATCCATCAACTTATTACTCATCGCAATAGAAGTTCAACCATCGCAAAATTAGGTTATAGCCCCTGATTCTTGATCCTGCGAGGCGCAATTTTTGGCAATGACACTGTTGGGGTCAGACGACCAGTGGCCATATCACGGACATAAATTCCTTGCGCTACTCTTCGACGGCGGGCAACCCGTTCTTAAAGTCCGTCGTGCGGCAATCCGTGGTGTAGTCTGTGGTGTAGTCTGGTTCGAAAAGAATCAGGCCACACGGCGCAAATTGGTCATTTCTTAAGACCCCAACAGGTTTACTGGGTCGATTTGTATATGTTTTATGGCTAAAACATGGCGGCCTCGGAGGGACTCGAACCCCCGACGCCCTCCTTAGGACGGAGGCGCTCTATCCCCTGAGCTACGAGGCCGCGATTTCTTATTTTAGCCGCTTTGTGATTCACTTCAACGCCAGCTTCTTCACCCGTATGTTTCGGAACGCGATTGGGCCGTGGTCGCCTTGGAGCATGATCGGGGCGAGGGGCTTCTCATCTTCCGCCATCGATGCTCGAGTGGGGCCGGTGATTTCCACCCGGTGCTGCACTACGACTCCGTTCAGCCGAACCTCCAGAAACGCCGCGTTCTGAACCTTCTTCCCGTTCACAAACCGCGGAGCCCGGAAGACAATATCGAACGACTGCCACTCTCCTGGAGGTCGCGCCGCGTTCACCATTGGAGGCTTGCCTTCGTAGCCCTTTCCATCCTTCCAGCGCTCATACACGGAACCGCACATTGAAGAGAGCAGATCCTTGTTCGCCACGCCGTAAGAGTCCAAAATCTGAATCTCATAGCGACCCATGAGATACACGCCAGAGTTGCCGTTCTTGGGGACTCGGAATTCGACATGAAGCTGGCAGTCGCCCAACTCCTCCCTGCTCACCAGGTTCAGTCTCCCGTTATTGCCCGTTGGCGTCTCCATAGCGCCACCGACCTCTCGCCAGTCGCCTTCGTGCTTCCACCGAGACAGAGGCATCGCCACAGAACCGGAAACGGGCTCCTTGTTTGCGGCCCACAGGATGCCTTCAGCAAGGTGGGAGCGGAACAGCAGCTCGTCGTAGGTTCCCTCAGTGTGCCCGAGCCCGGTGTACCAAGATCGGCCCCCTTCGAACTCTTGGCACCAGACAATTGGGTGATCGGCCATCTTTCCGTTCTGGTAAGAGTCGGGTTTCAGGGAAGCGAGAACGCGGACATTGGCCCTTGGGTTCTCTTTGAAGTCGTACCACTCGTCCACGCGCATCCAAGGCGCAGGGAGAAAGCTGGTGGAAGGATGGGCTCGGTCCTCCGTGACAACCTGTGCAGCTTGGATTTGAGGGTGGCTGGCGAAATAGGCTCCCGCGAGCTTGCCGAACCATGGCCAACCGTACTCCGTATCCGTCGCGCTATGGACGCCGACATAGCCGCCGCCTGCGTGAATAAACCCCTCGAATGCAGCCTCTTGGAATGGGTCGAGAACATCTCCGGTGGTACACAAGAAGACCACAGCGTCGAATTTGGCAAGGTTCTCCGAGGTGAATGCTTTAGCGTCCTCGGTCGCGGTTACCTTCCATCCACGCTCCTTTGCGATCTCCTGAATGGTTTTGATTCCCTTTCCGATGCTCGAGTGGCGGAATCCGGTGGTCCTGCTAAAGACCAGAAGATTGGGCGTTGGATTCGCCAGGGACGACATCTCGGGCAAGTGTGGCTTGGGAATTCGGTTCAGCGTGTACCAAGCCTCGGCGGCCCACAGATCTTCGTTCGCGGCTGACTTCAGATTGAGATTGAGATGGACGACGTGGGCCTCTTTCAGACCGGCTACGTCGACTTCGACAGACTTGCCGTCAGCGGCTGGGCGCAGCGCCTTTACGTCGAGAGTCTCGCGGTCGATCTTATTCCCGCCGTACTCAATGGTCGGCTCATAGCGCCATTGCTTCACCGCAAATTTCGTCGCATCCTTCAGCTGGGTAACGGGAACGGGTCGTGTGAAATGGACTCGAAACCCGGTCGGGGTCGCGCTTACTTTGGCAATTTCGAATGCGTCCTTGCCGGTTGGTTTCAAGCGCTGGAGCCCAAAGGTGGTCCACTGCTTGGTCACCGGATCGGTCCACGCCCAAGTTTCCGTGGCTCCGGTGCCGCCCATGATCAGGCTCCCGTCTGGGGCGTAGATCAGGCGGTTGGTACCAACCTCAAAGCCTTGGGAGAACATCACCGCGCCCCCTTGCCAGACTCCATCCACCTGCTCCATCCATCCTCGCTGGAGGCCGCCGAACTTGACATCCGTGATCAGAATCTGTCCCTTGAATTCGCCAGTTCGGATGGTCGCCATCTGGCCCGGTGAGTTCCCAATCTCCCCTTGGGGAAGGTAAATCGCAGGGAGCGTAAACGGCGCGCTATCAAGAACTCCAGGCACACCGCCGTTGGGATACTGCCCGGTCTTGAAGGTCGAATTGTTGAAGTGGCCATAGAAGCCGCCAGGAACCAGGATGTTGACCTTGTTGCTCGGCTGCCAGGAACCTTGATTCTCGCCCGTCAGGATCAGTCCGTCAGGACCCTCGCTAAAGCCATTCGGAGTTCTGTGGCCACTGGTGAAAAACTCGATGTTCGCCAGCGGGTTCTTAGGGTCATAAGCTTTGGGATTCACCCTGAATGCGCTTCCTCGATGAAGAGGGTTGGGGCCGTTGATTCCAGGCGCGTCGAAGGTGATGGAGGTGCTGAGGGCGGCATAGAGCCATCCATTTCTCTGAGCGAGGCCAAACGTGAAGTGGTGGTAGTTATCGGTCACCCAACCATTGCCAACCACTCGCTGTTCGTCAATGACGTCGTCGCCATTCTTGTCGACGAGCTGCAGGATGGCGGTGCGCGTGGCGACGTAGACGTCCTCGCCGATTGCCGTCATTCCGAGGGGCTCCTGAAGGCCCGATGCGATCAGCTTCCGGGTAACCCGTTTGGAATCGCCAGTAAGGACCCCATCCAGCAGCCAAACCTCGCCGTCTCGAAGCTCAGGTTCGAACTTACCGGTTTGGTTGGGCTTGAAGGTTCCAACCAAGAGTTTGCCATCCTTCCTGAATGCCAACGCTCCAACCTGAGGCTTCCAATCCGCAGGGCGAACGGTTTGAACTTCGAAGGAGGGGTGAGCTCGGTCGAGAGGCATCCCGTTCCCGGGTCGCTGTGGACCGCCAAAGATGCGAACTCGCTTCGTTCCCGGACTCACAACCCGAGTTAATCCCGCAGGAACCCGGAGGACGCTGGCATCGACAACTTTGAACTCCTCAGAACCTGGCTGCTTCCACTCTAGCTTGAGCACCTCGTCTCCCTCGTGCTCGAAGTACTGGATCGAAAGGTTTTTCCATCCTTGCTGGAGAGTCACGGTCTTTTCCTTGGGAGCGGCGGCATGGACACCGTCGTTGTCGACAACCAATTTGCCATCGATGAAGAGCATGGAGCCATCGTCGCTGGACAGTCGGAACACGTACTCGCCAGCGGTGGGAACATTGATCTGGGCCGTAACCTCGACGTAGAAGTGCTGTGTGAAGCCAAAAAACTCGCCGTTTCCTAGGTCGATCTTCGGAATCAGCCGATCTATGTTCGGTGTTTGGCCGGTAATCAATTGAGGGACTTCTTGCATCCCTTGCCCAACCTCATAGAGGCGAAGTGTGGCTCCTGGCTCGTAGGTTCCCTGCACGGGGGAAGCAACGGCCAGCAAGACAAGCAGAGCAGCAACGGTCATGAAACCATTTTAGCGAGGAGCGCGGGCATTTCTGCCTGATATGACGATATATCGCTAAAGCTTCTTGTCTAGGACGGCTCTCATCAGTTCCACAAGGTAGCCGTGAGTGGACCTCCCCAATTGCCGGAAATCGTCGGTATTGAACTGAATGGCAACCGCAATCCCGTGATCTGGAAAATACTCCATCTCCGACAGCCAGCCAGGAAACCAGCCGCCATGGCCATAGCTTATGCCGAGAGGAGTTTTGCGGATTTGCACGCCAAGCCCATACTGCCCAAGCGGCCCAGCGTCAACACCCCTTAACATCTCGGTCTCGGTCTCCGGTGAAAGCACGGAGCCTCCATAGAGGGCCATAGACCACTTGGCAAGGTCCAATGCGGTCGAAGCAAAGCCACCACCGCACCACTCCATCTGAGGGTTGAAGACCATCTTGCCATCCTTAACCATCGGCCCGCGAGCGAAGAAAGGACCGAAGGTGGCGAAACCGACGGCAAGGTCGGGAATCTGTAACTTGTCGGACGGAATGGTCCGATCAAGCTTGAGCGGTTTGATGAACCAGTCGTTGACGAGCGTGTACATCGCCTTGCCCGCAATCTTCTCCAGGACTAAACCCAGGATGATGTAGTTGGTATCCGCGTAGGAAAACTTCTCGCCAGCGGTGGCAAGGGGTTTCGCCCCGCGAGTTACCACCAGAAGGTCCTCATACTTCCAAACCTTCAACGGGTCCTTTGCGATCAGGTCCGTGAATGCAGGACTCTGAACGTGCTCAGGAATCCCGCTCGTGTGGTTCATCAGACTACGCAGAGTTAGGCCCGGCGCATTTGGGAGTTCCTTGAACCATGCGCGATCTCCAAGGTATTTCGAGACCTTCTCGTCAAGCGAGATCGATTTCTCCTTGGCCACTCGCAAGAACGACGCCGCCACAAAGGTCTTGCCGATGCTCCCTGCAAGCATTCGGTCGCTTGGCAAGAGAGGCTTGTCTTTATCCTTCTCGAACTTGCCTACCGAAAATGTTGCCGACTTGCCGTCCGCCCAGACGATGCCTACGGTTGCTCCGGGAAAGCCCCGTTCCTTAAAAAGCTCTTGAAGCCGCGTTTTAGCACGGTCTACAGCCTCGAAATGTTGGCAGTAACCAGGGGAGGTTACGAGCAGCAGGCTAAAAAGCAATCCTGATCGCATTATCGCAAGCTACGGTCAAGACGAACGCCCAGGTTCCAAACCAGTCTCATTCCTCTGCAGGGGGCAGGTTAGCGAGTTCGACTTTCGCATCCAGTCGGTTGGTTACAGGTTCATCGGAAACTGCGCGGCCGTCTTTAAAACGGATGATTCGCTTGCAGTGAAGGGCGATGTCTGCCTCGTGGGTGACGATGATGACGGTCTTCCCTTGCTCGTTCAACTCCTGAAAAAGCGCCATGATTTCGACGCTGGTTCGCGAGTCGAGATTTCCGGTTGGCTCGTCGCCAAAGATCAGCACGGGCTCGTTTACAATCGCCCTGGCGATTGCTACGCGTTGTTGCTGGCCACCCGAAAGCTCGCTTGGCTTGTGGTGGGATCTCTGCGTCAACCCAACTCGGTCAAGCGCCGCCATGGCTCGCTTGGTGCGGTCTTTCGCTCCGGCATACATGAGTGGCAGTTCAACATTTTTCACCGCGCTCGTCCTGGGAAGCAGATTGAAATTCTGGAACACGAATCCAATGTTCTTGTTTCGGATTTCGGCAAGCTGATTGTCGTTCATGTTAGCGACATTCTCGCCATTGAGAAAAAAGTCGCCCTTGCTTGGTCGGTCGAGGCATCCAACCAAGTTCATGAATGTGGACTTACCGGCTCCAGAGGGTCCCATCAACGCGACAAACTCACCCTTCTCAATCGTGATATCCACGTCCCGCAAGGCGTGAACGACGACATCGCCCATTTCATAGTCCTTTCCCAAGCCCTTCGTTTCAATCACCGGGTTGCTCATTGCTTGGACTCTACGCTACCTGAATGAACAAATGGGCCTAGGGCCTGAGTATTTAGCAAAGTCTTCCAAATATGGAAGAGAAGAACCATGAATAAACCAAACTCAGCCAAGTTGCGTCACGCTTGGGCGCCGGTCGCCGTGTTCACACTCGCGCTACTACTTATTTCGTGTGGCGGCGGCGGTGGAGGAGGAGGATCCTCGACGGTCACTGGTGGGAGTTCGGGAGCGACCACCGGTACGTCGAGTACGGGAACCTCGACGACTGGCACGTCGACGACGGGTGTCACAACGGGAACCTCGACGACTGGCACGTCGACGACGGGCGTCACAACGGGAACCTCGACGACCGGCACGTCAACCACGGGAGTCACAACAGGGACAACGGGAACCACCGGCACTACCGGAACCACAGGTACAACCGGAACGACGGGGACAACAGGTACTACCGGTACCACAGGAACGACCGGCACTACGGGCACGACTGGCACCACAGGTACGACCGGCACTACTGGTACGACCGGCACTACTGGTACGACCGGCACTACAGGTACGACCGGCACCACAGGTACCACTGGCACTACTGGTACGACGGGAACGACGGGAAGTCCCAATGGGCCTCTGGGATGTCCTTTGGACACGTACGCTCCCAATTACTGCGAAGATACCGATCCAGGTTCCGGCCAACCTAACACCATCCACTGGTGGGATCACTTCGCCCTTAAGGTTTATTTCACCTCAGACCCAACGATTCAAGGTCAGCAGCTTTCAACGGTTACCATGAACGGATTCAATGCTTGGGCATCGGTCGCGGGCCAGAACGTTGCCGTTCAAGTCGGAACCGCAGGCGAGGCCAATGTCGTTGTCACGTTTGAGAATCTTGCCTCTCAACCCGGCGGCGGACAGTGGGTGGGCCAAGCGGGCTGGAGCTACAACCCGTTCACCTTTGAAGCGGCAAGCGCAACCGTGACGCTTAGAACTTGGAATGGAATGACTCTGAACCAAGTCGCGGACGGATTGCGTAGAACGGCTCAGCATGAGTTTGGCCATGTCATGTTTATGGGCGGGCATAGCGAGGATTCTGCTGACACGATGTACCCATCCGGGACGATCAATGCGTATACCCCGCTTACAACCAGAGACCTCAATAGCCTGAACACGGCTTACTGCGGATTCTTTGGGAATCGCGCTCCAACCCGCTCCGGCTTTGGAACCCTCGTCAAAGCGAAGATCGACTGTCCTCGACGCTAGTCGTTCTGTAACAGCTCGATGTGGACTCCCAATTTATCTTGGGAGTCCACATAAGCGTATCTGCCTCCCGTGTACTCTCCGAACTGATTGGTCGGGATTCCAACGCCGTGAAGGTTCTCTCTCGTCGCTTTCATTGATGGCGTTTCAAAGGCGATGTGTTGCACTGAATCGCCATACTCGTTGAGGTGCTTCTGCCAGGAACTTGGGCGGCCATCTGGCTCGATCAGCTCGATGGCTACCTGACCCACTTGGAAGAAGCAAAGTTTGGCGGTTGCCTCACTAGGCTCGCCCTCGTAGTGGGTTTGAGCATCCGCAAAGCCCGCCGTCTGAATGATCGGAGGTTCATCCACACCCAAAAGTCGAGCCCATTCGGATCGAGTTCGCTCGATGTCCTTAACCACAATGCCGATCTGTGTCACTTTGTCGGTGCCAAGAAGATTTGCCATTGCCTAGCAAGTTACCAAAACGTCACAAACAAAAAGAAAAGGAGCGAAGACTCCTCCGCTCCATTTTTCGTTGATCCTAACTGGGATCACTTAGCAGCTTTCAACTTCTCGACCGCTTTGACTACAACCGGATCTTTTCCATCCTGGCTTGCACCGGTGACTTCCTCATCGGGAACGATCGGATTCTTCTCAAGGCGCACACCTTTAATAGAAACGTAGTCGCTAACCGGGTATTGGATCTGGAAGCCCTGAGGTAGGGTGCCGAACACGGAGGCGAGGACGGCCCCCGCCGATTTCGTTCCAAGGATCGGCGCACTAATCGTTTCTCGAAGCCCCATCGCAAAGATTTCCGACGCGCTGGCCGAACCACGATTGATCAGAACCGCCACTTTGCCCTTGAAGGGCTCGATGCTTTGCTTGCGAGTCTTGTACTTGTTCTTCGCGGCAGCGGCAATCACGACCGGATCGATGGAGGGAGTGTGATCCTTCTCATAGTCGGTCACCGTGTTGCGGCTGATGAACGTGCCAATGTCGGTGTCGGGCTTTACAAAAAGGCTGAGGAGGTGGATGAGGCTTGCCGTGGAGCCGCCTCCATTGGAGCGAAGGTCGACGATAAGGTTCTTCGCCTTGCCGTTTGCTTCCTTCATGAGGGTCTCGATGTTGTCGCGGCTGTATCCGCGACTGAACGTCCAGATCTTCAGGACGGCGGTTTCCTCATCAATCCATGTTAACGTCTCAGGCCGGGCCGTCGATACTCTTGCCCGCTTGAGGGTGAGTTCCTTCTCAGCTTCGCCGGACTTAACTTTGAGCTTGACTTCGCTTCCGTCCTCGCCATTCAGGACGGCCGAGTTCTCGGGGGCTTTGCCGTCGACTTGGGTAATGATGTCCCCTTGTTTGATGCCGGCTGTTTCGGCGGGGCTCTTTGGCAAGACTGTGGTGACGACCAGCGCGTTGTTCTCGGTTCTCGCCATCACACCGATGCTAACCACGCTCGTTCGATTTCGGTTATCGGCCTGTCGGGGCGTCAGGAAACGGATATGGCTGATGCCAAAATCGCGCAAGGCACGATTGACGATTCGGCTGAGATCGACTTCTTTCTCAGCCTTCTCAAGGTCATCCTTTTGCTTGTCGATGAATTCGGGCCACTTCTTGAGGTCGACCCCGGGAACGAACGCCCGGTTCTCCATGATATTGGCCAGCGACTTGAGAACTTCTTCTCTTTGCTCCTTCGTCAGAACCCGCTCGCCTGGGGGAGGGGTTGTGGGCGGGGTTGTTACAGGCGGCGTCTGGCCGAGGGCAAGCACCGCGAATAGGGCCAAGGCGGCACTTAGAAGCGACCGATGAAGTTTCATGATAATTGCATACCTCGCGAGGGTAGTTGAATGGTTCCGACGATTTGCTCTAAACAGAGTTCACCGCATCTAGATTACGACCTTTTTCTAAGTCCTTGGCAAAAATGATGAACCCAACCTGGCCCGACCTCTCGGAGAGACGGATTGTCGACTCGGTCAAGTATCCATCTACTGACTCCCCCAAGCCGAATGCGCAAGAAGAGTGGAAGAAAGTCGATCGTTTGCGGCGGCAAGGGCCGAATGCTCTCGTATCCTTCGAGCATCGCTTCCTGGATGGCTTCGTACCGTTCCTCGTTTAAGTGGAAGGCAAGAGCGGCGGCAAAGTCGTAGTAAAGGAAGCCATATCCGGTGTCGTCGAAGTCGATGACATTTAGCTCCTCGCCCTCTAACAGAATATTGCCGATGTGCAAATCGGAGTGAATAAGTCCGTAGTTCAAAGGCGACTTTTCTAGCTTTGCCAAGGCATGCCTGGCCTCTCGATCCATATCGACAACAAAGCGGCGATCTTCCTCGGATAAGCCCTCGATCGGTTTGTCGATTCGATGGACGCCTCGGTCTTGAAGCGCCCAATCATGCAGGTGTATTCGCTCAAGTCCTGCAGGGGGCTTCCAGGTCTGAGCGAATTCGTGCAAGCGGGCCATAACGATTCCGATCAACCTTGCCTCCTTGGGTGTCAGCCTATCCCTAAGGAATTCGCCATGCATCCAACGCAGGAGAACCACATTTCTCGGCTCGGGCACCTCCTGAGTCTCAACCGTCACGACCTTTCCGAGATAAGGCTCCGGCACTCGAAACTGATGTTCTCGCAAGGCATGAAGGAAGGCAATTTCGCTCTCTAAGGTAGCGAGGGTTTGTTGTCCGGGTCGGCTAATCCGAAGGTTGAACTCTCCTTCTGCACACTTGACGTAAAAAGTGGTGTTCTCAAAATGAACCAGGGGTTTGATTTCGATTGGAGAAACGCCAAATTCTGCAAGAGCCTTCTCCCCCAATTGTTGCAGCCGAGCGATCTGCTCCTCCTGGGTAAACGCACCAAACTCTTCCGGTGAAATCACGGGCGAATTATGAAACGTCCTAGGCACTTGAAACCTATTTGTGCGAACAGCGATCTGATGTGATGATATGGGACACGGATTTATATGGTGGGTCGTTGTTGGAGCGTTGGCTGGAATTCTGGCGAAGGCGATCAGTCCTGGAGACAAAGGCGAGCCGAAAGGATGCATTCTGACCATCCTTCTCGGGATAGCGGGCTCCGTAATAGTGGGCTTTATCATGCGGAATGTCTTGGGCGATACGGATGGCGGAGGCTTCATCGGCACCCTCGTCGGAGCGACGATCGGCGCACTTGCCCTAATCTTTATTTTCAAGAAGTTCTGGGCTAGGTAGTAACCGGGGTTTCGTGCCCCAACCCAACCCAACCCAACCGACAGCGTCGGCGATGTCGTTGAACGTGCGCATTTCGGGCGGTAGGTTGGCGAGGATCTCCTCGCCGTACCGCTTAGAGATCAGTCTGGGGTCTAGCAGGGCAATGACTCCCTTGTCTTCAGAGCGACGAATAAGCCGTCCCGCACCTTGACGCATCATCATCTTAGCGATAGGAAGCGTATGGCTTCCGAAGGCGTCCATGCCATTAGTGTGCATCCACGCCAATCGAGCCACTTGCGGCGGGTCGATGGGCACTTCGAATGGCACGCGTACCAGAATCACACAAGACAGCGTTTCTCCGGGGGCATCGAAGCCTGTCCAAAACGAACGGAGGGCAAAGAGCGACGCCTTCGTATTCTCCTTGAATCTCTCGCCGGTCGTTCCAAAGCCGTACTTCGCCTGCATCATGACAGGCAGATCGGGGGGTAAATCGATGTGAGCCATCACTCCCTCCATCTCGCGACGAGAATGGAACAGAGCAAGGGTCCGACCTCCGCAGGCTCGGATAATCTCCGAAATCTCGCGGGCCAAGGCACGGAAATAGGATTCTTCGTTGCCTTCTTTTCGCGCTTGCGAGGGGTCGGGGATAGCGCCCGGTTTGGGGAGATAGAGGGCGGTAGCGGAAGCGAAGTCAAATGGGGACGGAAGAATCTCCTCGTACATCGGTTCGGCTCCCGTTGTCCTGCGAAAGAAATCGAAGTTGCCATCCGTGGCGAGGGTTGCCGACATGCAAACGTAGGGCGTCTTGTCCCAGAGCAACTCGGTCAGGGGCGCCGCCAGGTCGATGACGTCCTGTCGCAACATGGCATCGGCGCCAGAGCGCCCAACGTAGCTAACTGCAACTCCCTCAGGCTCAAAGAGCATGCTGGACCCGCCGCCGAACTCCCTGATGTAGCTCAGATAGTTGCGAATGGTATCGGTTGCTTGCCGCACCTGCTCCGCTAGGCCATCCAGATTCTTCCACTCTTCGATAAGCTTCTCGACGGTCTTAACGAAACCCATTGCCTCCCGCGCAACGAGATTGGCAACTTCTCTAGCCCCTTCCACCCCGCCTTTTGCCTCGTGCGATTTGACCTGAGGATGTTGCATAACGGCTTCTGGGGTCATGGTGAGGATTCCCGGTTGACCAAGCTGCAGCGAGTACGCGATGAGAGCCTTTTGGCACTTGTCGAGGCCTTCTCGGAAGCCATGACAGAGCTCATGCCACGACTTTTCATCGTTCGCCGTTTTTGCTAGGGGCTGAAGGGCATTCTCCAGCCTGGCTGAGACTCCAATGAGCGACCCTATTCGGGGCCCGCTAAGCTCAAACTCTAGCCCGTTGACCGCCGCTTGGGGAAAATCGTGGGCTTCGTCCAGGATGAGGAAGTCGTAGTCGCCAAGAAGGCCCTTCCCATCATCGCTGAGCTTGGCGAGAAGTGCGTCTTGGATGACAACGCTATGGTTGGTGATGACCACTTGCGCCTTCTCAGCTTGTCTCCGGCCCCGGTAATAGAAGCAGTCGTTATAGTTGTTGCAAAGTCGGCCTGGGCAAACCGGTGGAGCCGAGATTTTTTGCCAGAGCGGGGTCAACTCCCGCTGTTTGAGGGGCAGAATGGACCGAAACTCAGTTTCAATGCCGAGTTCAGCGTTCATCTGGAGGATTCCAACCATATCCGGCATGTGCTCATAGAGCGAGGTTAAACATGCGTACCGTTGGCGACCGATGAGAAACGCGGTCTTCGCCGCCTTGACCGTGGGGCTAGCCTCGAATAGCGACATCGCAAGCGGCAAGTCCTTTCGCCAATACTGTTCGGCCAAGACATTTGTGTAAGTAGCAATCACGGTGCGTTTCCCGCTTACCATGGCGTGGGCGATGGCAGGAATCAAGGCGGCAAGTGATTTGCCGAGTCCCGTAGGAGCCTCGATAGCGCCGGTGGATGGCCCCTCGATCATGTCGGAAATGAGAAGCGCCAGTTGATGCTGATCTGGCCGGTCGACAAAGCCGGGTTTGTCTCGCAGTTTCGAAAATGCCTCCTCTATGAGATAGGAAACGGTAGACACAACGCTACATTCTAGCGGATATGGGTTCTTGTCGGCATGACGTCGAAGCGATGAGCGCCATGCGGTACCGCGAAATAATGTGCAGGTTTACACAGCATAAAATCAACTGAGGCTAACCGAAAGCCAAGGATATTTCGATATATCTCTTTGTATGGCTCGAAAATTGCGATATGATGTACCCGTATATCAGGGATAACCAATGGCGGTTACGATTCGCGATGTTGCAAATGCGGCTGGGGTTTCTCCCATGGCCGTTTCAAAAGTTCTTCATGGGAAGGGAGCGAACGTTCGTGTCGGCAAAGACACGGCCGACGTCATCCGCAAGATCGCCCAAGACCTTCAGTACCAACCCAACGCTTTGGCTCGCAGCTTCCGATTGCGACGGACCAATACCATCGGACTCGTATTCGAGAACTGGACTAGGGTTTCTGACGGCTCACAATACTTCGCGCATCTTCTAGATGGCATCACGAGTTCCGCCTTTCCAAGGGGCTACGCCGTCACGATCTGTCCCCAACTATCAAATGTGAGCTCGGGCGAGTCGCTCAACGATGGCCGATTCGACGGCCTGATTTGGGCAAAGTTCGAATCTACGCGAGAGAACTTGCAAGTCTTGGAGCGTGGCCGAACTCCGATGGTCCTGCTCCACGCCTCAAGCCCCGAAATAACGCGGCGCGGCGTCAACACCGTCTGTTGCGAGAACAGGCAGGCCATGCGTCAAGCTGTCGACCACTTGGTTAGGCTCGGACACCGGCGTGTCGCCTTTGTGGCTCCTCAGGAGATCGAGCACAACGATGAGACCGTCTTCCGAATTGAGGGAATTCGACAGGCCATGAAAGCTCACGGTCTGCCGTTCGGCGATGGAGATGTTCTGAACTGGGACTATGCCTCCGAAGAGTTTGGAGACTGGTGGGCGACCAAGCCGCCCCACACTGCATTAACTTTACGCTCGGAGTCTCAGGCTGGAACGATCTATGTTGAGGCCGCCAAATTTGGGGTAAGAGTTCCGGACGATCTTTCCATCGTGGGGTTCGACTCCACCGCCTACTGCGAAACGCTTTCTCCGAAGCTGACGGCTATCAGTCAGCCCATCGAGGACATGGCTCACCGAGCCACCGACCTCCTTCTTGCCATTATTGAAGGCCGGGATCATTTGCCGGCCGCCGACCACGTGTTTCCCTGTGGATTCGACATACGTGAATCTACAGCCCGTCCAAGCCTCAAAGCAGAGGAAAACTAATGTTCCGCAAAGCATTTACCTTAATTGAACTACTTGTCGTTATCGCGATCATCGCCATTTTGGCGGCGATCCTCTTCCCTGTATTTGCCCAAGCTAAAGCTGCGGCAAAGAAGACCAGCGCCCTCTCTAATGTCAAGCAGATCGGCCTTGGCGTAATTATGTATATGGGCGACTACGACGATGTCTACTCTCCCGGAGCGAAGGCCTGCTGGTGGGGTCCAACCGATGGAGACTGGATCGAGAACACCAAGCCGTACATCAAGAATCTCCAACTTTTGAGGGATCCTAGCGACCCGCTTAGCAAGTCAGGCTTTTTGAGTTGGTACGATGCCTCCGGCATCCTTCCTATCAGCATGACCTCCAACGGCTACATGAAGTGGGACGGCACCGGCTGGGGCGTCTATGGAGTCATGGGCTTGGACCAAGCTAACACTCAGATTCGCGCAGACGGATCCTGTACTTCCAATGGCTGGATGACCAAAGGCATCACATCTGGATCGTCGGTTGAAAAGGTTGCCGACACGGTAATGCTAAGCGAGCGATTCGGCAGCTTTACGGTGTTTGGCCCCGGCTCGCTGTTTTCTGGCGTAGATTGGTGGGACGGCATTGGCGCGGGTGGCTTAATCCCAGATGCTTCCAGAGCGGCGACCGTGTACGAGGGATGGAATTGGGACGGCAGGCTCGTCAAGTTCAACAAGAACCGACAGTTCGGCGGCGTAACTCCGGCGTACAACGATACGATCGCGGTGTTTACGTTGGCGGACGGCCATGCTAAGGCTATGGACCCCCGAAAGACCAACCCGAATGAGGCGACTCGTCCTCAAGACAATATGTGGGATGCATATCGATCATGAGAATAGGGCTCTGGACAATTCTTGCTTTGGCTATGGCCTTAGTTGGTTGCTCGGGCGGAAGTAGCGACAAGGCTCCTGCTAAGGACGAGTCTGCGTTCAGAAATCCACCCAAGCAAATGCCAAAGGAAGCCCAAGAGGCTATGGCCAGAGCGATGGAAAAGGCAAGGAACGGTCCCCCGCCAGGAGCCACGCCTCCGGGTGGATAGCTCAAACGGCCAATCCGAA
>JACMJO010000400.1 GCA_014380605.1 Fimbriimonadaceae bacterium
CTTGGGCCTTGCGAACGACGGTGCGGAAAGAATCCACCACGACGATGCTGGGGTTTGACGCTTCAACCTCCTTGATGATGGCTTCGAGAACTGCTCCGAGGTCCTGGTCGAGGACAAGTTGACTGAGGTTTACAAAGCGGATCGATCCATCCAAGACCGCCTTGTCGAAAAAGGTGTACTGCTGCTGATAGCGCAACATCTTGATTGCGGGTTCACCGAGCACGGTGAAGTACAACGCGGGCCGCTTCGGCGTGGCGTTGTTAAACATGATCTGATGAGCAAGAGTGGTCTTGCCGCCGCCGGGCGCGCCCGCGATTATGTTGAATGAAAGTTCGGGCAGGCCCCCGCCAAGAATCTCGTCCAAGCCTGCTACGCCGGTGGGCAGTTTTCTAATGACCACCCGGTCTTGGTTTTGATCGCTCGTTTGCTTTTTCATAGTAATGTCAGCCACATTTTCATTTGTCCAGCGGATAAACCTCGCTTATCAAGGTCAAGGTAAGCGCCTTTCCAATAAACGTGTTCATCAGTTCGAGGAGATGCGCCATGAGCGTCAGAATGTCCTCATCCGACATCTCTATAAACGACGAGATCGATGCATCAGGGCTCAGCGCGGGACCTTCAAAGGAGGATGTATGAATTCGAGACAAGGCGACGGCCCGCCGCAAAAGCGCCGAACATCCTTCCGAACCGGAGAATCGGGTAAGGAGAACTTGCAACTTTTCGATCACTCGAACTGCCGCGTTTTTGCCTGGATTCGCTTTCGAATCCCTCCGTTCTTCCCCGGCGACAAGCCTCTGGGCCAGTTCTTTCATTGCAACTGAGGGTTCGCCCATGTCGCCTGTACTATACTTGACCTACGTAGGCAAGTGGACTTCCTAATTTCGTATAGAGTGTGCTGTACAACCAGTTTGCAACAGTCGAAGACAGCGGTGTCTTTTATGTGATGAACTCAGGCTTTGTGATCAAAAATCATGAAAACAACCCACAAACTTTCCGCTCGTGAAAATGAGATTGTGGAGTTGTCCATGGGAGGGCTCACCAATGAAGCTATCGCAAATCGATTGGGTGTGAGTATTGGGACGGTCAACACCTACTGGATCCGCATCAAGGTGAAAGTGGGAGGAATTGGACGGACGGAAACCATTGCCAATATTTTAAAGGAGCGGGCCGAGCTTTCGCTAGACAAGGAAAGAATCGATTGGGATGGGCTCGAAAGGATCCTTGCAAAGCGGGAAGTCCATGACGTTCTCGCTGAGAAGGAGCATCAGGTTGAGCTTCGTACCACCCTTGCGCTGCTTGATCTTGCGATGGACAAGTCTCAGACGACGGTTTGGGCGACTAACCAGGATCTGTCCATCCACTCGATCGTGAACGGAAAGCTTCCCTCGACCCGCTTCGGAGTTCAGTGGGAGGAAGGCAAATCCATCTATGAAATATTCAAGACGGCAGACAAAGCGCATCCTGCCGTGGCCGCTCATGTTGACGCCCTAGCAGGCTCGTCAAGCCAACAACGTTTAGGCGGCGCGTTCGCCAACACAGTCTTGAGGGTTCTTCCAGTTGCGGACGAGTTTGGCGAAGTTATGTGTTGCGTCAGCATTCTGACTTACGTCGGAGAGGGAGAACTCATACCTACCAAAGACTAGGGGGAGTGGAGATTGAGCCACATCCCGAAGTCTTTGATTACGCTTAGGCTCGGAGGTCTATTTTTTCGCCTTCAGCCACTTCGCCTGCAAAATGCCACGCGGATTTGTAAACTTGAGATAGGATCTGGTGTTTGCGTAGTTGCCAATAACGAGGAAGCGGCCTATCTTCGGGTCGTCTCCATAGCCGTGAAGCGTGATCCGACCGCCCTTGCTAAGCACAATCTCGTCGTCATCGACCGTCCACGTTCCGGCGTCTTTTTCGCGAATGTTTCCGCCTGCGCCAACCGCGAGAAGGGTCCGATTGTAAGTTCCGTCTGAACCGATCGTGAAGTAGGTGGCGGTTGCACTGGTGGCATTTCCCGCATAGGATCCATCTCGATAAACGTATTTTGCGTGCTCGGTCCCGGACTCGGTCCAATCGCCGGCGAGGTTAGTGGCATTAAAGAGCTTCACCCGGATAGCAGAGGCCCCCGGGATTCTCGATGTCTCAAGAATCTTGCCGACCTCGACGTCGACTTTGCCGTCGGAGAACCAGTTTGGCCCCGTAAACATGCCCATGATCGGAACAACACGTCCTCCGTGAGCAACCATATATAGTGCGATCGTAATGGGAGCGCCGTTCTTGTCCTTAGCGTCCCATTCTCCATCGAAGGCGCAGGCATAGCCATTCTTCAGTCGCACCATCAAAGGAATCGGGGCGATGGTCGTGGTGTAGTTTGGAGCGATGAACGCCCTCCAGTAGCCCACGAATTGTTCCCTTGTCGAGCCTGAGATCGGCTCGCTTGGAAAAACCAGGAGGCTGACGCGATACTTGTTGTACTCCTCGTTCTTCTCCTTGACCAAGAGAGGGAGCCCGTTTATCTTGGACTCGGTCCATTCCGGCGGAAGGGTGTATTGGAGATCGGCTTTGCCTGACCCGCCAGTGATCGGCGGTGGCTTGGAACCCCCCATTCCCCGCAACATCTTGGTGAAGTCGTCGGCATACTTCTCCATGGTCTCGACGCTATCCGAAAGAACAAGGGCAACCCATCCCTCGTCGCCTTTCTTAATCGCGAGCACCTCCGCAACTAAATTGCGGTCTCCCTTCACGAGGCTACCGAGCACAAACTGGTACTCCCAGCCGCCATCGGACTTCTCGGGTTTGGGCTCCGTGGCGGGCTTGAACACGCCGATGTCGGCGATCACTTTTTTGCCGGTTTCAAGGATTTCGTCAAGGCTTCCTGCTTTTCCAGAGGTCGGCGTAGCCATCACAACATAAAGCTTGCCCGTCGGCACATCCCCGGGTGTGATCACGGTGGCCCCATCCGCGTTCTCGCTCTTCCACCCGCTGGGCGCCTTCAAAGGAAAATCGGCAATTCCCGCCGCAATAGACCGGAAATGTGGAAGGTCAGCGCCCGGACTAGGGTGGGAAAGGCATGCCAAAGCGCATAAGGCGAGGACCAGGTTCGTCATGGAAGACTCCTATTGACCTCAACAGCAGGCCACTTGCCGCAGTATAGCAACGATTCTGGAATAGCTCGTGCCAACGAACAAGGAAGCGAATCGACAATTGGTTGGACTCCGAGCAACAGGTAGTCTCCGTCAGCGGATGGCGTGTGAACTCAGATGGAACCTGGCCTGCAAATCCCTTCAATCCCCACCGGCACCCTAACCTTCCTGTTCTCAGACATCCAAGGGAGCACCCGACAATGGGAGCGAAACCCGGCGGCGATGTCTCAAGCTCTTGCTCGTCATGACGAGCTTCTCCGCGAGGGTATTGAATCCCACGGCGGCTACGTTTTCAAAACCGTCGGCGATGCGTTCTGCGCCGCATTTCCCACCGCCATCGAAGCACTCCGCGCGACCGTAGCCTGCCAGCGCTTGATTGTCGCCGAGGTTTGGCCAGAGCCCATTCGGATGAAGATCCGCATGGCTATTCACACTGGAGCGGCGGAGTCGCGCCAGGGCGACTACTTTGGCCAACCTCTAAATCGAGTCGCCCGGCTCCTGTCTGCGGGCCATGGAGGCCAAATTCTGCTCTCGCTGGCCACTCAGGAGTTGGTGCGGGACAACCTGCCGCCCGGTGTCAGCCTCAAAGAAATAGGTGAGCGGCGCTTAAAGGACTTAGTTCGCCCGGAACAGGTGTTTCAGGTTGTTTGCTACGATCTAGACGACGATTTTCCGGAGCTCAAGACGCTCGATATCGTCAGCAACAATCTGCCAATTCAACTGACCAGCTTCGTCGGGCGCGAGCGAGAAATGGAAGAGGTTCGAGGCCTGTTGGAGTCTTCGCGGCTTGTCACCTTAACTGGGTCGGGCGGGGCGGGCAAGACTAGGCTCGCACTTCAAGTTGCCGCCGACGTGATCGAGAACTTTTCGGATGGAGCCTGGCTAGTCGAGCTTGCGGCGCTAACTGAGCCCGCTCAGGTTCTCCGAACCATCACCCAGAGCTTGGGTATCCACGAGGAATCCGGCCGCCCGCTCATCGACGTCCTTGTCGAATCGATCAGAGCCAAGCGAACCCTCCTCATCCTAGACAACTGCGAGCATCTGCTCGACGCATGTGCTGAAACGTCGGAATTACTCTTAAGGGCGGTCCCAGACCTACGGATACTCACAACAAGCCGAGAGCCACTTGGTATTGCAGGCGAGCGAACCTATCGGGTGCCATCTCTTGGCCTGCCACCACAAATCTCAGTCGGCCCAAACCCACATACGCCTGGCGAAGTAGCCTTCACCGCGGCTGACTTGAACCAGTACGAGGCGGTGCGGCTGTTCATCGACCGTGCCGTTCTCAGCAGTCCGAGCTTCGTCGTCACTAACGAAAGCGCTCCTGCCCTCGCCCAACTTTGCACTCGCTTGGACGGGATACCGCTTGCGCTGGAGCTTGCGGCAGCTAGGTGCCGGGCGTTATCTGTGCAAGAGATTTACGCCCGGCTCGATGATCGATTTAGACTCTTGACCGGCGGGAGCCGAACCGCGCTGCCGCGCCAAAAGACGCTTCGGGCATTGGTGGATTGGTCCTACGATCTTCTCAGTGAACCAGAGCGGATGCTCCTTATGCGGCTTTCCGTGTTCTCTAACGGTTGGACAATAGAAGCGGCGGAATCGGTCTGCCTTCAAGTCTCAGGAGAGGATGAGGACGTCCTCGACCTCATCATGTCTTTAGTCGATAAGTCGCTTGTCATCGCGGATAGTGGCCAAGTGGGCACCCGCTACCGGCTTTTGCAGACGGTCCGAGACTATGCTCTGGATCGCCTTTTAGTAACCGGCGGCGTGGAACAGGTGCGTAGCGCCCATCGGGATTTCTTTTACGGGTTGACCGTCAGCGCGGCTGGCCACTTGCGTGGCATTGACCAAAAGAGCTGGCTTGACCGGCTGGAGTCTGAGCACGACAATCTTCGGGCGGCAATTCAATGGAGTGTCATGCAAGGGGACATGGAGGAGAAGGGGCTTCAGATGTGCTCGAACCTCTACTATTTTTGGTGGATTCGTGGGCACTTGAGCGAAGGCAAGAGTTGGCACCAACAGCTTCTGCAAGTAACGTCCGGAAGGCATTCGATTGCCAGAGGCAATGCACTACAAACTGGCGGCAACTTTGCCCTTTATCAAGGCGACTATGCCACAGCTAAGGAACTCTTTGAACAGAGCCTTGATGTTTGCCAGGGTCTTGGGAGCGCGTTCGATATTGCTGTCTCTCTTCATAACCTTGCCCACGTTGCTCACTTGAAAGGCGATCTCGCCGAGGCCAAGCCTCTCTACGAGCAAAGCTTGACCATTCGCCGGGAACTGAACGATCAGAACGGCATGACCGCCACGCTCAACAATTTGGCGAATGTGGCTCAGGACCTTGGCGACTTTGGCGGGGCAAGGGCAATGCACGAAGAGGCGTTGGCGGTCCGACGGAGCCTTGGCGGAGACCAGGCGATCGCCCAAACTCTGCAGAACCTCGGAAACCTCGCGACCGAATTGAGGGACTTTGCAAGCAGCAGGCGCTATTACCATGAGACTCTAACTTTAACACGGGAGCTTCGCGACATCAGATCGCTGTATCAGACTCTGCACGGCTTTGCCGAACTCGCGTCCCAAACTGGCAAGCCGGTCGCCGCCGCAAACCTCTGGGGATCGGCCGAGGCATTGAGGGAGTCGATCGGTATTCCTATTTATGATCTGGACAGAGAGAGGCAGGAGAGAGAGTACGACAGGGCCCGTGCGGTTTTGGGTACGGACGAGTTCCGCCAGGAATGGAACCGGGGAAGGGCTATGACGTTGGACGACGCGTGCGACTTCGCGCTTGCCTTGTAGTAAGCGGAGCAACAATCCTGTAGACTGGCGCGATGGTTGAAACCTCTGCATTGAAAGACGCATACCTTGTCACCGGACTCAAGGAGGAAGAGGCAGCCCAAATCGCCGCCATCGCAACGGTCCGCACCTACCGATCGGGCGAAGCACTGACTAAGACTGGAGATGCCGCTAAGGAAGTGTTCATCATCCTATCGGGCAACGTTAAGGTGACCACCGACGACGGAGACCTGCTTGGCGAGGTTGGCGCAAACAGCGTGGTCGGAGAGATGGGCCTGGTTGACTCCTACCCGGCGAACGCAAATGTAACTTGCGTAGGCGCAGTCTGTGTAGCGGCAATCTCTACTCTTGAATTGCGACGACTTATGGGCCAAAACCGGGATTGGGGCTTTGTGATCCTATCCAATATCAGCCGAGTCATGGCGGGACGTCTTCGCCAAACCAATGCGAGAATCGATGAACTCACCGACCTAACCACGGAGCCCTGGCAACACTCCCTGGGCTAGTCAGAGTGGAGATGATGGGATTCGAACCCACGACCTCTGCAGTGCGATTGCAGCGCTCTCCCAACTGAGCTACATCCCCATATTTAGTTGTTACTTTGGACAAACCCACGGCCGTCCCGAGTGATCGGGACGCTCTGCCAGCTGAGCTATATCCCCAGCGGTGGCAAATAGGATACCGGATGGGATTGAGTCAAATCGCCTAGTAGAGATCGCCGGCAATTGCCTTCAACGCCGCCAGATCCGGCATCGCGGCCTGAGCGCCGGGTCTTGTGGTGGCAAGCGCCCCGACGCAATTCGCAAGTGGGATCGCATTGCCGAACTCTCGGCCCTCCGCCAAGAACCAGGCTAACGCACCGCTGAA
>JACMJO010000401.1 GCA_014380605.1 Fimbriimonadaceae bacterium
TCGCGCCTGCTTCAACCATCGAAATCGCGTCTTTGTGTCCCGCGACCACCAAATCCAAGTCAGATGCGTTGATCTCAGGGATGGATGGGAAGAGAATGAATTTGCCATCGATGCGTCCAACCCGAACTCCCGATGTCACCTTGGTGGCAGGGATATCGCTAACCGCAAGCGCCGCACCGGCCGCGCAAAGCGCCAGAACGTCGGGTGGAAAATCTTGATCGACCGCAAACGGCATCGCGATGATCTGGATGTCGTTGCGCATGCCCTTCGGGAAAAGTGGGCGAATCGGCCGGTCCATCAAGCGGCTGGTTAGAACTGCCTTCTCCGATGGTCGTCCGCCGCGCTTCATAAAGCCGCCGGGGATTTTTCCTACCGAATACTTGCGCTCTTCATAGTCGCAGGTCAGCGGAAGGAAGTCGATGCCCTCTCGGGCATTGTCCGACATGGTCGCGACGCCAAGGATGACGGTTTCGCCCATGCCGAGAAGTACCGCGCCGCCAGCTTGACGGGCAACGCGTCCAGATTCGAGTGAAAGGGTCTTGCCCCCCACTTCGAATTCGTGGGAATGAATCATTTATAGCCTCCAATGCTTGCCGGGCTCGAAAGGTGGAAGGTCTTGGTGCTCGGCCTTCGGTCTCCCGAGTCCTCGCCCTTTACGCCTTACCCCTTACGCCCAGGCCCTTATCGAGGCCTAACTTCGCGAATACCCAGCTTGAGGATCAGCGCACGGTATCGTGCGATATCCTTGGCCTTCAGATAGCCTTCAAGTCGCCGGCGCTTGCCAACAAGCACCATGAGGCCTCGGCGGGAGTGGAAGTCCTTCTTGTTCTTCTTGAGATGCTCAGTAATCTGTTGGATTCTGGCATGCATGATTGCAATCTGAACTTCGGCAGACCCGGTATCGCCCTCTGTGCGCGCATTATCTGCGATCGCATGACTCTTTATATTCTTATCAAGCGGCATTCGATTCGTTAAGTCTCCGTTTCTTGGGGCGAGGATGCCATCGGCCGCTCAGTGCAGTGTCGCGTACGGCACTCCAGTCAACGGCAAACGGGCATTCCAACCCCAACGAGGCACTATACCCGATTTGGCGAGCGCAATAGGCCCCGATATTGGCCAGCGAACTAGCAATTCTGGAGACTCCTGAGTATCTCAGATAAAGTAAAGATCCTATGACCCTTGTCGCCGTCATCCTTCCTTTAACTCTCCTGCCCATGCCACAGGGTCTCACTGACCGGCAAGTCTACGCCCGGTGCCAAGCCAAGTTGAAGGGGGTTGCGCGCCTTCAAATGGAAGTCCATTCATTGGACAAAGCCGGAAAATACGTGGCAAAACAGCACACCGCCTGGGCCGACTCGAATCGAGGATATCGGATCGAAGGCGAGGCGGGCTGGATGACCATCTGTGATAAGAAGCAAGTCTATGAGAGGAATAGTAAGGGCAAAGTCACCGTCGAGGACTACGACGCTTGGCGACTCTATAATACGCTTGGGTTCGACATATTCCCCGACGAGTCCTCGCCCAAGCTTTGGGGCGACAAGGCCGAAATCGTCGACTTCGACAAGCGATCCTGCTACCGGCTATCGCCAAGATATGGCGAGTCGATTTTGGCCGACTACACGCTCTACATCGATGCCATTACTTTTTTGCCCGCCGGATTCACGGAGCGCCAAATGGGAGAGTGGTCCCACACGCTGGCGTATCGCAAAATCCAACTGAACCCAAAACTCGATCCAGCAAAGTTCAAGATTCCTAAATAGTCCCGAAGGCTATGCTTGATCTCGAAGATTTGCTAATCTAGCCTCCATGTGGGCGTTGACGCTTCTCCTTTCTGTGCCTCAGGCTAACGATCCGGCGTTCGATCCGGGAAAGAACCCGATGCTGATGCGCAGCCCGACTCTGAGTCGCGATGCCATTGCCTTCAGTTTCGCAGGCGACCTTTGGCGCGTGTCGCGAGAGGGTGGACGAGCCATCCGCCTAACGAGCTCAAAGGGATCTGAGCAATCACCCAAGTTCTCTCCCGACGGAAACTGGATCGCCTTTTCTGGACAGTACGACGGCAATATCGACGTTTTCCTAATGCCCGCAAAAGGCGGAGTTCCAAAGCGCCTCACTTATCATCCTGGTCCAGATGGGGTTGCGGGGTGGACCGCCGATGGTGGCTCTATCCTTTTTGCCTCAGGTATGGATTCCGCGATTGGACTTCCCCGCCTTTTCACTGTGCCAGTTGCCGGTGGGAACGTGAAACCCCTTCCCTTGCCGGTTGGCCTTACCGGCTCCTACTCGGCTGACGGGGCCAAGATCGCCTACACCCCCGGCGTCCAGTGGCAAGATGCGTGGAAACGCTATCGCGGCGGGCAGACCCTCCCAATTTGGATTGCCAATCTCGCCGACTCTAAGGTTAGGGAAATCCCAAGGAAGAACTCGAACGATAAGAACCCGATGTGGGTTGGCGACAAGATTTACTTCGTGTCCGACCGAACCGGCCCATTTGGCCTCTACTGCTACGACACCTCGAAGAACGAGACCACCGTTGCCGTTCCGGGACGCGGATTCGACATCAAGTCCGCCGACGCCGGCCCGGGAGGGATCGTTTACGAGCAACTCGGCTCTATTCGAATCTACGACTTCGAATCGAAGTCCAGCAAGAAAGTGGACATCGAAATCGACGGAGACTTCCCTGAGTTTCGACCGCAGTTCAAATCCCTCGTTCCGTATCTCGCCAGCGGCTCGATCTCTCCGAGCGGCGCGCGAGTCGCATTCGAAGCCCGTGGCCGCATCTTCACCGTGCCCGCCTCAAAGGGCAATGCTCGGGAACTCAGCAGCAAGGATGGAGTGGCCAGTCGATACGTGTCCTGGTCGCCGGATGGCAAGACCATCGCGTTCTTTAGCGACGAATCTAAGGAATACAAACTCGTGCTTCACGATGCCACAACCGACAAGGAAAGGGTCCTTGAACTCGGGAAGGCTCCTGCCTACTATTTTTCGCCTGTATGGTCGCCGGACAGCAAGAAGATCGCTTACACCGATAACCGCCATAACCTCTGGCTCATCGACGTTGCAACGGGAAAGAACACGTTGGTCGATACCTTCACCTATGAAGACCCGACCCGACAAGTGAGCCCAAGCTGGTCAAAGGACTCCAAGTGGATCACATGGCATCGCGACCTTGAGAATCACCTAAACGCAATCTTTCTTTATGATGTCGAGAAGGGCACGATCTCTCAGGTGACCGACGGGCTAAGCAATGCAAGATATCCTATCTTCGATAGGGGTGGCGACTACCTTTATTTCGTAGCCAGCACCAACACCGGTCCATCCGCCGCCTGGCTTGATCTGAGTAGCTACGACCGCATCAACGTCACAAGCTCGGTGTACGCCATCGCCCTTCGCAAGGATGTAGAAGACCCGAATCAGCCCGAAAGCGACGAGGAAGGAGCCACGCCGAAGCCACCGGTCAATAAGCCGTTCAGCATCGACTTGGAAGGCATCGATCAGCGGATCGTCACCTTGCCAATCCCCGCGAGAAACTATGGCGGAACCGTCGCCGGAGCTCCGGGTTCTTTCTTCCTGGTCGATCTGGCGCCTCTCGCGACCCATATGTCGCAGCCCCAGACCACCCTCTGGAAGTTCGACCTTGGCTCGCGTGCCGCGATCCCGTTTGCCCGGCAGGTGGGCGGCGCGGACATCACCCCAAAGGGCGACAAGATGCTTTTGATCCAAGGTCCCGGGTGGTCCATCGTCCCCACTGCCGCCCCGCCCCAACCAGGCCAGGGCATGCTGAACCTGGGCGAGTTGAGCGCCAGGATCGACCCGACAAAAGAGTGGCGACAGATCTACAAGGAAGCTTGGAGAGTCCAGCGCGACTACTTGTACGACCCCAACTTCCACGGTATCAACCTGACCCAGATGGAACGCCGGTACGAGCCTTTTCTTGCTGGTCTTCGGTCGCGCGACGACCTGAACTACCTGTTTGAGGACATGTTGGGTGAGATATCCATCGGCCACATGTTTATTGGCGGCGGGGATATTCCCGGAGCAGACTCGGTTCCGGGAGGACTGCTTGGCGCAGATTATTCCCTCGAAGCTAACCGCTATCGACTCTCCCGAGTCTATAACGGTGAGCACTGGAATCCCGGCCTGCGCGCACCGCTGACACAGCCGGGCGTGAGCGCGGTTGCGGGAGAGTACATCCTTGCGATCGACGGAAAGGAGTTGATGGGAAGCGAAAACATCCATCAGCGGTTGGAAGGCAAAGCGGGCAAACAGATTCGGTTGAAGATTGGTCCGAATCCCAGTGGTACCGGCTCTCGCGAGGTGATTGTAGTTCCTACGGCAAACGAGGCAGGACTTCGCCAACTGGCTTGGCGCGAAGACAATCGTCGGAAGGTCGAGAAGTTGAGCGGTGGCCGCTTAGGCTACGTTCACATTCCCGACACAAATATCGGCGGCTGGACGAACTTCAATCGCTACTACTACGCCCAGATTCGCAAAGAAGGAATGATCATCGATGAGCGTCTGAACGGCGGCGGCCAAGTGGACGACTACATGGTTGAGCAGATGATACGTCCGCTCACAAGCGCCTGGACGTCCCGCTACGGAAAGGACTTCACCAGTCCCGCCGTCGGCAACTTCGGTCCGAAGGTGATGATCATCGACCAGTACGCCGGTTCCGGAGGCGACTATTTCCCCTGGCACTTCAAGCGTAAGAAAGCAGGCACAGTGGTTGGAAAGCGAACTTGGGGCGGGTTGGTAGGCATTCTAACCTTCCCGAGCTTCGTCGATGGTGGATCAGTTACGGCACCAAACATCGCTTTCCACACACCCGAAGGCGAGTGGGAGGTGGAAAACCACGGAGTCGACCCGGATATCGAGGTCGAACTCGACCCGTTTCTCTGGCGGCAAGGCCGCGATGCTCAGCTGGAAAAAGCGGTCGAAGTGGCGATGGAGAAGCTGAAAACCTTCAAGAAGCCAACCGTCAAGAAGCCAGCCTACAAAGACAAGAGCAAGATTGGGGGGTGAGGGACGGCATTGCGGCATTGCGGCATTGCGGTCTAGACTTTCCGTTATGCCGAAATGCCGGAAAGCCGTTTCGTGACCGTTGCCGTACTTGGCTCGGGAAGTTGGGGAACCGCCCTCGCTCTGCTACTTGCCCGAAACGGGCATGACGTCA
>JACMJO010000402.1 GCA_014380605.1 Fimbriimonadaceae bacterium
AAAATAACCTGGGGCCTCGATATTTGCATCTCGTAACCCTCTCGACGCATCGTCTCGATCAGGATGGCCAACTGGAGTTCGCCGCGAGCCTGAGTCTTAACTGAATCGGCGGGTGACTCGGGGTCGATCTTCACGCTGACGCTGACCGCTTCTTCCTTCTCGATCCTCTCCCGAATCTTGTGGATCGTCAGGAACTTGCCGCCATCTTTGCCCGCCAGCGGCGAGTTATTCGCATAAAAGTTCATGCTCAGAGTACTGGGCTCAACCATGATCGCAGGAAGGGGTTCTGATGTATCGACGTGGGCAATGGTGTCGGAAATAAGCACCTTATCCAAGCCAGCCAACATCGCGATTTCGCCTGCCGAGACCTCCAGGACCTCTTTCAGCTCAATACCCTCATAGGTCCAAAGCTTGGTAACGTTGAAAGCCGCTTTCTTGTCGCTTCCTTCCCGAATCATCTCAACCCGGTCGCCGACCTTGATGCTTCCGCGAAGGACCTTGCCACCGAACATGCGGCCAAGGTAATCGCTGTAATCCAGGTTGTTGACCTGAAGCAAGAACGGCCCTTCGTCCACAACTCGAGGAGGCGGAACGGCGTTGACGATCATCTCGAACAACTCGCGCATGTCTTTCTCGGCGCCGTCTGCCGCCACTCGGGCATAACCGCCAGCCCCACTGCCGTACAGGTGAGGGAAGAACAGATCGTCCTCATTGGCTCCGAGGTCGATAAAGAGATCGAGAGTCTTGTCGTAAGCGTGAAGGGGTCTCGCATTCTCGCGATCGATCTTGTTAATGAAAACGAGCGGCTTCAAGCCATTCTGAAATGCCTTTTTGAGTACAAACCGAGTCTGCGGCATCGGGCCTTCATTGGCGTCTACAACCAGAAGGACGCCATCCACCATGCTGAGTACTCTCTCGACCTCTCCGCCAAAGTCGGCGTGGCCCGGAGTGTCGACGATGTTAATCTTGTAGTCTTTGTAGTGGACGCTCGCAACCTTAGAGAGGATCGTAATGCCCTTCTCCCGCTCAAGGTCGTTGCTGTCCATAATCCGCTCAGCCATGTGCTGATTCTCACGGAACGTGCCCGCCTGCTTAAAAATGGCATCAACAAGCGTCGTCTTCCCGTGGTCAACGTGCGCAATGATCCCTATGTTGCGGATATTGGAGGGCATTCTAACAGTTTACCGCTTAGGCATTTTTGATCCCGGGCACTTCCATAGCCTCGCCCTCAACCTAGCGGAGAAGCGTGGCGGCAAAATCCGCAGAGCTTACAGGGTCGAGTGCAGGATGCTTGCCAACGATTTAAAGCATGAAGTCGGCACTCGCGCTTGCTATAGCTATGCCCTTCGTCTCTGTCAAAAAGTCAGACGATGAGTGGCAGCCTTTTACCTCAATGTTTGGCCGAGTGAGGTTTGAGATGCCGACCGCACCGGCAGAACGGCACTTCGCCACCCAGGCCGGCACCGAAATGCGTTCTTACGCAAGCAAGAAGAGCGAAGTAGTGTATGAGGCAACGGCGATGGAAATGATGCCCGACCTCCAGCTGGTCCTTCAAGAGGCGGTTTCAGAGTCCGAGGTATCGGTTTCGCGCCAAGTCCTCGACGGGTGGGTCGAGAGTTACTTGGACGATCTCAAAGTAAAGCCTTTAAAGACCGAGTACGCCAAGTTTCAAAAGCTGAACAGTCGAGTGACGACGGCTCTGCTTCCCGGAGATCGTCAGATCAAACTGATGTCGGTGGTTGGCAAACAGCACATGTACATGTTTTCCGTGAGCTATCCCAAATCTTCGGCAGGGGATCCCAGCAAACGGTTCTACGAGTCGATCAGGTTCGAGAACTAGCCTTCGAGCAACACGCGCTCAGCCAAGATCAAGGCGACAAAGTCGTCCACTGGCTCGGGCGGCATTTGCATGGTGCTGGGCAACATCCGACGCCACCCGCGACGCTTGTGATGAGCCCAGTATCGTTCCCGGGCCTGGAGCGTCGTGTTCTTTTCATCGACAACAAGAATGCCCATACTCGGAAGGTGCTCACGCACCCTGTGCACTGCTTTCTGGCCGCTTGTCCCACTCCCGACGATGATCAAAGAAAACGGGGCAATTGTCTGAGCTTCATCGATCTTGGCGGCAAGATCGTCGCTTGGAACAATCGCCCGCCAAAGCAGTTCGAGGTCGGAGGCGTCTCTCCTGCGCACCAACGCCATTCCGCACTTGGACGTGCCAGGATCAACGGCCAAAACGGTTTTTTCGTTCATAACTAGGGGCGAACCCTGAACGCGAGTTCTAGCTTGTCGCCGGCGTTGGTGTCGGTTTTGGCAAAGGCTTGAAGCCGAACAAGTTGATCGTAAGACTTGGCCTCTCGAATAAGTTCGAGCAACTCCTCTTCGCCAATGTTGCCTAGCTGACCGACGCGGCCAGACGGGGGAATCATGCCGTCTTTCAGCGCTTGAGTTCGAACATTCGTCGAAATGAAATCTTGAATCTGATTGAGAATCTCTACTTCGCTTTTTCTCCCGTCGATCCGCTTTTCCGTGATCATCTTGCCTTGGCTATAGACCAGACGATTGCGATAGACCACGAAATCCAAAAGGACGTATTCGCCTTCGAACGCATTAAAAAATGAACGCGCGATAAATACGAGTTCCGTTCGTTGCGACGTGATGGCGCGCACGATTGCGTCCTCCTGGTCGGCAATGCTCACAATCCGCTTATTGAATTCGCGTGGGGTAAGCCCTGCGGAAGGACTTACCGGGCTGTTAATCGCTTTGTTGGCGGTTGCAGTGGTCCTTGCCCGTTGCAAGAGGTCTACAAACGCGTTCTTTGCAGCAACCGGCGACAAGGAAGGGGGAAGCTGGATGCGGGCGAGTTCTTGGGAGGCCTCAAAGATCATCGGGCGAGTGCGACTGGCGACAATGTTCGTCTGCAATCTGTTTGAAATGCTTTCGTAGTCCTGTTGCAGTTGGTTGATTTTCGCCGAGTAGTCGACGATTGACTCCTGATAAGCCTTCACGGATTGCTTATAGGAGTCGATTTGGCCTTCAAACTCAACCTTCTGCGTCTTTAGATTCGAGAGGTCGTCCTCAGACTTCTTGAGGTCCGCTTCAAGCTCTTGCTGCCGCTGTACTAGTTGCAAGTTGCGTTGGCTAACTTCGTTTGACTGGGAAGAGGCCTTGTTGAGGTTGCTCTCGACCTTGGCCAACTCCTTTCGACCCTTCTCAACAAGCTTCTGCTTAGTGGCGATTTCACTCTGCTTGGTTATGATTTGCCGATTCGTCAGAGCTAACTTTGCTTGAATGCTTGATACTCTGCCTTGGAGAGTAGTTGCTTTCGCTTGAGCGCTGGTGACCTGCTTGTTGGCCTCGGCAACCTTTCCCCGATACTCTTCAAGCCGCTTCGACTGCTGGGCATTCTGCTTGGTCAGATTCGCCTGAGACTTCTTTAGTACCTGCTCCGTCGTTTGGAGTTCCTTCACGTGCTTCTCGGAAGAATCGGCATCCGCCCGAGCAACTCTTGCCCTCTGAATGGCCCCACGTCCTTCCTTGATCCATTCCCGAACATCGCTGCTCAAGGCATAGATCGCGAGGATTGTGAGGATCGAGGTTAAGATTCCCGCGGCAACCGTGATCAAGGTCGCCGTGTACCTCGGCCGAAGACCCATGAATGAGAGCCGTTTCTTGCCGATCTTCCGCCCCATCCCGTCGGCGACAAGGGCCACCAAGCCGCTGATGACGATCATCGCGGCTAAAAAGAGATATGGGATGAAGTCCGTTGTTTGGTTAGGCATTCCTTCGCCAGATAATAAAGACTGCTGCAATAAATCCTATCGCAATCGGAGAGAAGCTTGCCACATAAGGTGCGATCGCTCCGTTAAGGGCCCATACATTCATAAAATTAGCGACGGTGAAATAGCCGAAGATGATCGCGACTGCCAACGCAAACCCAGCCGCCGTGCCGGTCCTATGGTTGCGGATTCCCAAGGCGGCACCAAGGGTTCCAAAGATAAAGGCCGCTAACGGCAGGGCGATCTTGTTCCAATAGCCGTACTGGTAGTTACGGTTTTCGCTTGGCTTGAGAAGTCTTCCTCCTGGAGTCTTTGCCGCCTTGTCATCCTTCTCAATCACTTCCCGAAGTTCGCGCATGCTCAACATTTCGAAAGACTTTAAGTTCCTGCTGATGAGA
>JACMJO010000403.1 GCA_014380605.1 Fimbriimonadaceae bacterium
AAGATTGAGGCTGAAGTGACGAAACCGCTCATAGGGCTATTCTGGCCAAGTCCTTACGACTTTGTATTCTGCGCCCGACTGCTTCAAAACGCTCTCGTACAAGGTAACCGCCTGAAAATGCCAGGGACCCCGATCGATGGCCGACAGGTCCTTGATCGCGTGATTCAAGGTATGCGCATCCTCCTTGCCTAGATCTCGGAATCTCGCGATTGTGACGTGGAGACGGAAGTTCCGATCGGCTCGGATGCCAAGTGCCTGCGTCAGGTTCCAGTGAAGCTTCTGTATCCCGACGGCGGGTTCGAGCTTGAGGGCCAATAGGCGTGGCCGATCTCTATGGGGGAAGCCCTGGATTCGGGAAGGTCTGCCCGCGAGTTCCTCGGAGGTCGCCATGACCTTGTCGATCTGGCCGACCACCTGATCGAAGTCTTCCTCAGCTCGATCGCCAATGAATGCAAGCGTCGCATGCCAGTTCTCTTCAGGAATCCAACGAATGTAGTCAAACGGAGCGGCTAGCTTAGCTTCCTCGACCTTAGCGCGCAGTTCATTTCGTTGCTCATCCGTCAAATCGGCGGCAACGAACATCCTCACCGCAAGGGCAATCCAACCATGGCGCGCAACTCGTTCAACTCTTCTTTGCCGAGCAATCGACACTCGCCGGGCCTCATACCACGAATCTTCAATGGGCCGATTCGTACCCGCTTGAGCGACTTAACGGGAAATCCGACAAGCTCGCACATCAGGCGAATCTGTCGCTTTCGGCCCTCGTGGATAGTGATCCGCAGGCCAGTTGTATTCTTCTGGGCTTCCATGTGGATAACCTCGACCTTGGCGGGCAGGGTACGACGTTCCTCAATGAAGACACCTCGCTGGAGGTCGCGCAGGGCTTTATCGGTTGGGAGTCCTTCGACGATCGCCAAGTACTCTTTTTCGACTCCAAAACTCGGATGCGCCAGATGGTGGGCCAGGTCACCCTCGTTGGAGCAGATCAGAAGACCTTCGGTTTCCATATCGAGGCGACCGACGGGTTTGAGTTGGACCCCGTAGTCGGGAAGATAAGTCACGATTGTTGTCCGTTTTTGGGGATCCGATAGCGTGGTCACCACCCCGGCCGGCTTGTTCAGCAAGACCGTATAGTGCTTGGCGATTCGAATCGGGTTTCCATCGACTCGAACCTCATCGGTCTCACCAACCTTCACCCCCATTTCAATAACGGGTTCGCCATTGACCTCGACTCGACCTTCTAGGATCATTTTCTCGGCGGCTCGGCGGCTACAAAGCCCAGAGTGGGCGATGAAGACGTGCAGGCGCATTGGCCCGTCCTCGAGCTTGGGGGTTACCAAGCGAGGCTTACCGGGTGCCCTAGGCTTGGATCGGACCTTGGGGCGATCCTGGGCGGGCTTAGAAGATGGACGAGCGGGCGGTCTGGGCATAGGCTTTTGCGCGTCGTGAGCGAGTCTTCAAACCGAAGACTCCAGCGACAAGCGCAAGTCCCAGGATACCAAAGCCAGCCTTACCCCTCGTGGTCCCTAGCAATGGCGGATCGTACTCAGTGGAGGCTCCAGCGTAGAATGGGACCGTCTTTGTCCAGCCGTTAGCATCGGAGAAGGTCACCGTGCCTAGCTCTTGACCTTCGGCGATCGGAGCCTTGAGTTCGCCGGTCAAATTAATGGCAACGTTAGGAGCCATGTTTGGCGCGACGCGGCGAATCTGATAAATCTCGTCTCTCACGATCAGGGGCAATTCACTTGGAGTACTGTTCTCCACCGTTACCCGTGAAACTTCCATGCCGGGAGTGGCCACTTTGACTCGGGCATGATTTTTGTAGGCCCAATTCAGCATGTTCTGATGGTCGAGTTGCCAGTCCTCACTCTTCAGGATGACCGTAATGAGCCTGTACCCGTCCCGAGTAGCGCTACCGACGTAGCACTTCCCTGCGTCTCTCGTGTAGCCCGTCTTGATGCCATCGGCGGTCATGTCTTTGGCAAGCCACTTGTTGTGGCTCTTCATCAGGAGGTCTTTGTGATTGATGCTTCGAACGATCGGTTGGCTCTGCGTACGCACCACCTTCCGAAATTCTTCGTACTTCATCGCCTCCCGGGCAATGAGAGCGAGGTCGAATGCGGTTGTCGTGTGCTTCTTATCGTTGAGACCGTTCGGATTATTGAAGTTGGTGTTCAGGCATCCAATCTCCTTAGCCCGCTGGTTCATGAGTTTGGCGAATGCTGGAACTGAGCCGCTAATGTGATACGCAACCGCAACGCAGCCGTCGTTTGCGCTCCGTAGCATCAGGGCATAGAGCATTCCCCGCGCAGAGACTTTCTCGCCAACTCGCATGTTCATGCTGGATGGCTCGATCTTGTCGACTCCCTTTGGCCCAACGATCCAGTCGGAAGGGAGGCAATGCTCCAGCAAGAGCATCGCCGTCATGATTTTCGTGGTGCTCGCGGGATATCGGGGAGTATTGGCGTCTTTTTGCCAGAGCACCTGGCCGCTTTCGGCGTCGATGATGATGGCGCTTTTGGCGCTAACATCCAAGGCGCGAGCGAAGGTCGCGCAGAGGATCAGGGATATCAGAGCAAGGTTCCGAAGCGTTGCCATACGGATCGGTCAGGCAATAATACCGGACACATTATTAATTATCGGCAGAAAATCGATTAGTCGTCAAACAGGGTCACCGAAACATCGGATCGGTCAAGGTCGATAACGGGGAGATCCTTCAGGTCGTTGAGTTTGAATTGGTGAAGGAATTCTTGGGTGGTTCCGTATAGCACCGGACGGCCTGGAACAGGCTTGCGGCCAATGTCCAGGATGAGCCGCCGCTCCACCAAGGCACGGACGCTGTAGTCGCTCTGGACGCCCCGGACCTGCTCGATTTCGCCCATCGTGATCGGTTGCTTGTAGGCCACGATCGCGAGAACCTCAAGGAGGGACTTGGAGAGTCTCTGTCGCTGGGGCTTCAGGAAGGCGGCGATCATGGGGGCAAAGTTGGGCTTGGTGCAAAGTTGGTAACCCCCCGCCAGCTTGGCGAGGCGAAGACTTCCCCGCTCATCCAACCGTGCTTCGAGAACCTCAATTCCTTGCTCGACTTGGCCCTCGGTGACTTGAAGGGCCAGCGCCAAGGATTTCGCCGATGCCGGTTGGTCGGCAACAAACAGCAGGGCTTCAAGTTGATCGGGAAGTGACATGGGGTTTTCGGTTATTCGGTGTTGCGGCTTTTCGGTGTTTCGGCATTTCGATTCGGATTTCCGATTTACGATTTCCCATTACCGGCTAGCGATTTCCGGCTAGCGCCCTGGCACGAGCCATCCAGGGCTTACGGATGCTTTGAATTCGCACGAGCAAAGACGACATCCTCGCCTTCCACTTGAGCGGCGGCCTGTCCGAGCCGGACAAGTTCGAGTAAGGCAAGGAACCAATAGACGGCTTCGGATCTCGTGAAGGGGTCCTCAACCATGTCTTCCAGGCTTCGCCATTCATTGGACAAGGCATGGAGGACGACCCTCATCTGATCGCTAAGGGACTTTCGGGGCTTGCCGAGGGGCTTGATCGATTCTGGAGCAGCACGACGAAGGAGCTTCTCCAACGCCTTTGCAAGGTCTCCTCCGCTGACATT
>JACMJO010000404.1 GCA_014380605.1 Fimbriimonadaceae bacterium
ACCCTTCCCGACCCGAACATCGGTTGAATTGCAACCCCGGCACACCTGGGCGTTTTCATCCCGGTCAGAAGCACATCGCCAACCTCGTCTTCATTGACCCCTTTGCAGACCGTCATCACGAGGGTGGTGTAGACACCGGCTTCGTTCAGGCGGCATAGGGCAAGCGGTTTTTCCTCGCTGACATCTTCACCTCTCAGCGCAAGGTGGGTCGAAGGGCGAAGGCCATCGAATTGGAGATAGACCTCGACTTTGTCCTTGTGGTCGCTCAGGAACTTGAGGAACCTGTCGTCCTTGGCAATTCGCCTCCCATTCGTGTTCAGCATGACCCGGGTGACGTTTCGGTCCATCACCCTTAAGAGCAACTCTTCGATGTCCTTCCGAATCGTGGGCTCTCCGCCGGAGATCATGACGACGCCCAGCTTTCCCGCTTCACGCTCGATCATTGTGTCGACCGTGTGGAGGATCTGCTCGATGCTCGGAAACTCATCCTCTTTGGCGGTTCCGGGAGCCAGGGCGGACGCGTAGCACGTTGGGCAAGAGTAGTTGCAATGCTCGGTCACGTTCAGGAGCAGGATGCAGGTGTGTTGGCCGTGCCCAGCGGGAAGCCCGTCACGGTAGCCAAGGGGGAATCCGGCGAAGTTATCCGCCCGGTCCGGAGTAACTGCAAGAGTGGGTGTGCCCCAGCCTTGGCGAGTTCTCCATACGGTTGCATCTTCTTCATACAGACTTTCCGTTTCGCCGTGAACGCGACAGAATCGCCTCATCCAGACCTTGCCATCGTGGGAGACCAGCATGCCGTCCATAAAGACTCCGTCACCATCCGATGGCCTCGGAGGGCAGTGCGGGCACACGGTTCGCGTGTATTCCTCGATGAGATAGGGCCTTGGCGCGAGTCCGGGCATGTTGCAACTATCCCCTATTTGATGGCGGATATCGCGAGGCTTTGGTCGGAATGTTCTAAGACCGCCTCTAGTTTCGAATTACGAGTTACGAGTTCAAAGCTACAGTTTGCCGTATCGCCCACTTAGCCGCGGTTTGGCGTTAAGATAAGTAACCGATGCTCGTTGGAATGATCTTCTCTTCCCTGCTTCTTCAGGGCCCAAGGCCAGAAGCAGTTTGTGTGGACCTTAAAGGCAAGACACTTATTCCCCTCAGTCGCGCCCAGCCGAATCCTCCAAAAGCCACCGTTCTGATCTTCTATCTGGCTCATTGCCCGATCTCGCAGAAATTGACCCCGGAGATCAATCGAATCCATAAAGAGTTCAGTGCCAAGGGGGTGAAGTTCTACATGGTCCATGAGGATCTCACGCTTACAAGCGCTGAAGTTGCCAAGGAAGCTAAGGCGTTTGCCCTGACTCCGCCCATCGTGATCGACAAATGGCGATCTCAGAAGAAGATGTCGGGCGTCATGATTAGCCCGGAGGCGGTGGTCTATGACTCCAAGTTCCAGCCTCGGTATAAGGGTCGGATAAACGATCTGTTCTATGGGCTCGGGAAGATGCGGCCAAAGGCCAGAACGAGGGATTTGAGAGACGCGATCGCAAACGTTGTCGCAGGAAAAGCGCCTGCTAACTCAGAGACTCAAGCCATCGGCTGCATCCTGCCCAAGTCCTAAACTAGGTCTTTTCGCCCGGGTGATATTGACAACTTTCTTTTACCCGGATATTATTTCGGTATGGATTCGATCACCGCATTTCAAGGCCTTCGACGATTGGCCTCTGGCGAGATAGGCACAGTTGCAGTTGCGGTCAAGGCGACATTGCAAAACGATCCGACGCTTGCCGTGCTTTCGTACAGGGATGCGAACGGCGAACAGATCGATCTCGACTTGCGAGGGTCGGCCGAAGAGATTGTCGAGCGATATCGTTTGCCAACTCCTCCCAAGGCGGCAAGAGGCAGACCCAGGCTCGGAGTCGTCGCAAGGGAGATCACTCTCATGCCAAGGCATTGGGAATGGTTGGGCAGCCAGCCCGGGGGAGCTTCGGTTGCGTTGCGAAAGCTGGTGGAGGAGGCGAGCAAGTCATCCGGTGGCGTCGATCAGACTCGAACTTCCAGAGACGCATGCTATCGATTCTTATCCTCCATGGCTGGGAATCTGCCTTATTTTGAGCAGGCAACCAGGGCTCTCTATGCGGGAAACCAGGCTGGCTTTCGGGAGCTTATTGCTGTCTGGCCAATGGATGTGCAAGTTTATGCGCTGAAACTCGGCACCGACGCCTGGCCAACTCCCTAGACGTCAAACTCAGCGACGACAAACGTGTGGTCGCTGGGGCGTTCCATGGTTCGGGCGTCCTTGTCGATCCAGCATGACTCACACCGCTCGGCCAGGGACGGTGGGCAATAGATGTGGTCGATGCGCCAGCCGATGTTGCGCTTGAATCCGTTAGGAATCACGAAGTCCCAGAAAGTGAATTGTCCGGGTTCCTGGTTGAACTTGCGGAACATGTCGGCGAGCCCGAAATCGAGGATGGCGTCCAAGCGGGAGAATTCATCGGGATGATGGCCTACCCCGCCGTAGACTTTGGGGGAATCAAAGACATCGATCGGGTGGCGGGCAACATTGATGTCGCCAAGCCAGATTAAGGGATGGTCGGGCCGGTAGCGTTCTCGAAGAAGCCGGGCGAATCGCTCCAGCCAGGCCATCTTGTAAGCCCACTTTTCACTCCCGACCGTGTTGCCGTTGGGGACGTAGGTGTTGACGATCTCGATTCCATCGATCTCAGCAGAGATGATGCGGGCATCGGTTGGCATCAGGTCGTCTTCGAAGCCGATTCGAATGTTGCTCATCGGGGATCGGCTAAGGAGGCAAACGCCATTCCAACTCTTCTGTCCGTGAAGCGCAACATGGTAGCCCAGGTCCTCAAAGTCGCCGATGGGAAACTTGTCGTCCTCCACCTTGGTCTCTTGGACCGCGAGGACGTCAGGCTCGTTCTCCGCCATCCATTCTAGGGTCATCGGAAGCCGGGCGCGGATAGAGGCGGCATTGAAGGTCGCAATCTTCATTGGCTAAATTCTAGCCGCTTATCAAGGTCAACTTTGCGCGCCAAATCTCTGAATCTCCGTCAAAAACTCCTCGCCATAACGCTTCAGCTTGTGCTCGCCGACACCTGACACGTCCAACATTTGGTCCAGAGTCGCTGGCTTCTTCCGAGCCATGTCTTGGAGCGTGGCGTCCGAGAAGATCACGTAAGGTGGGACCTCCTGGGCATCCGCGAGTTTCTTTCGTAGAGTTCGCAAGGCTTGGAACAGGCCGTCGTCGACGTCGCCAGACACCATCTTGGACCGCCTCGACCTTCGTTCCTTCCTTTGCGCCGCGGTCTCACGATCAGGTGCCACGACTAACTCCAGCGTAGCCTCTCGACGGACCAGGGCTTTGGTTAGTGGAGTGAGCTTGAGGGAAGAGTGGTCGGCGATGTCTTGGCGAAGATAGCCAAGATGGATGAGCTGGCGGAATACGTTCATCCAGTGGTCGGTGCTGCGCGCGCTTCCCTTTCCGTAGCTTGGGATCAGATCGTGGCGGTCCTTGCGCACTTGATAGGTCTGGGCTCCCCTGAGCACGTCGATGACGTGGAGGATGCCGAACTTCTGCTTGAGCTCGTAGACGCACATCAGGGCGTTGTAGGCGTCTTCCGTGGCCTCGTAGAGGCTCCTTGGGTTCTGGCAGACATCGCAATTACCGCAGGCAACACCTAGACCTTCGCCGAAGTAGTTCAGCAACACTCGCCTTCGGCAGGTGATGGACTCGGCATAGCCGATCATCGCATCCAGTTTGTGGGACTCCACCTGATGCTGGTGGGGGTTCTCGATGGTCGACAAGAGCTTGCGGATGGTGATGGCGTCGCCCAGGCTATAAATCATTAGGGCCTTTGACGGAAGCCCATCTCGACCGGCACGACCGGTCTCTTGGTAGTAGCCCTCGATGTTCTTGGGCATATCGAAGTGGACCACTCCGCGCACGTTGGGCTTGTCGATCCCCATCCCAAACGCGATCGTTGCCGCCACAATTTGGATGTCGTCCTTCAGGAAGGCCTCTTGAACCCTTGTTCGGTCGCCAGTCGAGAAGCCCGCGTGATAGGCGCCAACTTTGTAGCCTCTCTCCTTCAGTTTCTCAGCGACGCCCTCAACCCGCTTGCGACTGAGGCAGTAGATAATCACCGATTCGTTGCCAATGTCGTCCAGGAAGGCTTCCAATTGGCCAAACGAATTCACCTTGGGCTCGACTCGGTAGTGGATGTTGGGGCGGTCGAAGCTGGAGACGAAGACGCTGGCATCGGAAAGGCCCAACTTGTCCAGGACATCCTTGCGCGTTTGGTGGTCGGCAGTGGCGGTGAGACCGACGAACGGAACGCCAGGAAAGTGCGGGCGCAGATTGCCGAGTTGGACGTATTCCGGTCGGAAATCGTGACCCCATTGGGAAACGCAATGCGCCTCGTCAATGGCGATTAGAGAAAGCTGGATCTGCTTGAGCATTTCAAGCGTTTCCGGCGAGAGGATGCGCTCGGGGGAGACATAGAGAAGGTCGATCTCGCCTTGCCTCAGTTCCTTCACGACGGCTCGGGCTCGGTCTGCCGAGAGTGAAGAGTTGAGATAGGCGGCATTGACCCCGCTAGCGTTCAAGGCGTCGACCTGGTCCTTCATCAGGGAGATGAGCGGCGAGATGACGACGGTGAGGCCCGGGAGCATGAGCGCCGGGATCTGATAGCAGAGCGACTTTCCGCCACCAGTCGGAAG
>JACMJO010000405.1 GCA_014380605.1 Fimbriimonadaceae bacterium
CAATCGACTTGGGAGTTCGCAAATTTAAGGTTCCGCTTTTTCTGACTGCGCCTCGGAAACTCACCGATCCATCTATTGGGGCAACCAATTGAACGCCGACGGACCCAACCTGAAGACCAATTGAACGCTTAATCTCGGCAGCAGCTTCGGCGAGGCTTCGGCCCGCGAGATATATCTTAGCGTTGATTCCAAACTCGATAGATCCATCTTCGGCAAGGCTCTTTTCGCCCCCTATGGCTAAAGCGCCGGTCGAGGAAACTCGGATGCGATCATAAGGGCGCAACGTGACGTCCTGGCCCATTGCAAGACAGGGGAACACGAGAAAAAGGAGGAGAAAAAGGATGGTGCCGCAGACCGGACTTGAACCGGTGACCCTAGCATTTTCAGTGCTATGCTCTACCGACTGAGCTACCGCGGCACGGAGGGTTTTTAGATGGCGCGGAAGACGGGACTTGAACCCGCGGCCTCCGCCGTGACAGGGCGGCGCTCTAACCACTGAGCTACTCCCGCGCGAGGTCTGAGAGTATGACATCTTGAGTTTGTGAATGCAAGGGGTCAAGGGACTCACGTTCATGATACTCGTGCCTGAGTCCTAGGCCAGTCAGACCGGCATACGGTCGGCCGTCGTCCGGTTCAAAAGGAGCCAATACATCGCAAGCTGAAGGACCATCTCGGAAAACTCACCGGGATCGGTTGGCTTCTGAATGAAGGAGTTCGCACCCTGAGCATAGGCCTGTTCGATTTGTTGCTCGTCCTCCGAAGAGGTCAGAACTACTACTGGAAGCCTCTTGGTCCGGCTATCCTCTCGAATGCGCTTGAGAACTTCCAAGCCGCTCAGACGAGGAAGCTTCAAATCCAGCATGACGACGGCGGGCATCACGTTCATGTCTCGACCGGCATAGCTGCCCGACCCAAATAGATAGTCGATTGCTTCTTGGCCATCGCAGGCAACTACAACCTCGTTCATGATGTTGTTTCGTCTTAAGGCGCGCAAAGTGAGCCGCTCATCGTCGATGTTGTCTTCGATGAGCAGGATTACTTTGCTGTCTGACCCGGAATTGCCAAGATTTGCCATTCGCCCTTCCATTATCCACACCCTAGCAGCCACCGTGTGATTTTCTGTCTATGAGCTATACGACGGATCATTCGCCGCCTTAGGTTTCAAAGATTAACCTTGAAAACCAGGATGTTCCCCGTTTCCGTGTGCTAACGTTCCCTATCATGGCGGTTGCGACTCAAGGACATATCGAGCACACCAAAGAAGACGAACGAATCGGCCTCTCCGGCAAAATGCCGCGCAAGCTTAACGTTACAATGATCGGCGCGGGAAGCGGCTTTACCAACAGCATTCTCAAGGATGTTGTGTTGATCCCTGGGGGCCAGGGGGGCGAACTCAGGCTTGTAGATATCGATGCCGAGAGGCTTGAACTGAGCCGCAAGCTCATGGCGAAGGTTCTGGAGGCCAGCGGCGAGGGTGAAAAGTGGGTTCTCAAGGCAAGCACCGACCGCTTGGAAATGCTTGCTGGAACCGACTACATTGTCAACTCAATCGAGGTCAGCGGCATCGAGTGCGTTCGATTCGATAACGACATTCCACTCGAATATGGAGTCAGCCAGAATATCGGCGACACGATCGGCCCAGGCGGCCTCTTCAAAAGCCTTCGCACGATTCCTGTCTGGCTCGAAATCTTGAAGGATGCTGAGCGCTTATGCCCGAATGCGCTGGTCCTCAACTACACCAATCCAATGAACATGATGTGCCTCGCCGCCCAGCGGTCAAGCACGATGGAAGTCGTTGGCCTTTGCCACTCGGTTCAAGGCACCTCCCACATGCTTGCCGGATACGCCAACGTACCGTACGAGCAAATTCAATGGAAGTGCGCCGGAATCAACCACCTTGCGTGGTTCACCGAGTTCAACGGTCCGGATGGTCAAAGTCTCTATCCAACCCTGATGGAACAGGCCAAGGATCGAACAAGCAAGTTTTCAACGGATGAGCCGGTTCGCTCGGACATGATGCTTCACTTCGGAGCGTTCATCACCGAGTCGAGCGGCCACCTCAGCGAATACCTTCCCTACTACCGCAAGCGCAAGGACCTGCTCGAGAAGTATACAGACACTGGGTATCGGGGCGAGGAGAGCTTCTACGCGAACAACTGGCCCACCTGGAGGAAGAACCAGGACGAGTACCGTGAGAAGTTGTTCCGGGGCGAGGAGCCGGCAAAGACGGAGCGGTCCTGGGAGTACGGCGCTTGGATTATTGAAGCGGTTGAGAAAAACCAGCCGTTCGTAATCCACGGCAATGTCGCGAATGATGGTTGCATTGAGAACTTGCCTCAGGATGGATGCGTGGAAGTTGCTTGTCTTATCAATCACAACCGGGTTCAGCCGATCCGATACGGGCGCCTTCCCCGCCACATGGCCGCCATCTGCGCCTCGAACATGCAGATGTTCGATATGGGAGTGGAATCGATCCTCAATCGGTCCAAAGAGATGGCGGCGCAAGCGCTGATGCTTGATCCGCTTACCGCTGCCGTCTGTTGCCCTGCGGAGATCAAGGAGATGACTTATAAGCTCTTTGATGCTGAGGCTGAGTACCTGGTTGACTACAAGTAGTCAAGCCTTAGAAAGAAGCCCAAGCTCTGAGGCACTTTGCTTCAAAGCTTCGAGGCGGGCACCTACTCTGTCCTTTTCTCTCTTTGTTTGGCGGATGAAATCTTGGGCTCCCTTGTAGTCCTGAGTTATGGACATCGTCGCTTTGTCCAGACGCTGTTCCACCTTGGATGCAAATCGGCTGCTAACCATCACGGCGGCTACTGCCGCACCGATGTGGATAGGAATGATGAGCCAAAGGCTGATGGACGCGAGCACGAAAGCCATCAAAAGATAGAGTGACGGGAGAATCTGCCTCCCGAGTTGTCGTGAACCTTTCGTAGCTGAACGGATAAGCAAGAACTCGCGAGCCCCGCTAGACAAGCTGTTCCAAGTTCTTTCATTAATGAGAAGCCAGCCATCCAATACCTGCCGATTACCTAGCATGTATTCGTCTGCCACCAAGGCCATTTTGTCGCTGTAACGTCCAAGTTGGGCTTCGTATTTGCTTGCCAGTTTCTCGGATTCGTTCCTGCTTAATGGACGTTTATGAGTTCGAGCGTCCTTCGCATGGCGATATCCGAACACGCCCGCTGCGATGGTCAAGGCATGTAACGGCGAAACTAGGAGGAAGGGTGCGACGATTGGAGGATCATTCACCAGGCAACTAGCAAGCCACCAGCCCAGGATCGGGAGGCCGATAAGCCACAGTAGAAACCGAGCCCAACCAAAGATGATTGTCACTTGTATCAATAGTGACGTTGAAAGCCTATATCAAGGTTGCGCTGCTGGTCCTAGCCCGGCGTCAACCGATGCCCGGCAAGCTCCAACGCTTCCAACGCTTTAGCCAGGTGGTATTGAGGTAGCAAGATGTAATCCGTGTCGTAGGTGGAGACGGC
>JACMJO010000030.1 GCA_014380605.1 Fimbriimonadaceae bacterium
TCAGCGATCCGAGTTATGTGCGCATTAAGGGAAAACCAGTGTTCCTCGTGTTTGGCCCCCAATACTATAAGGGACCGCAATGGACGGAAATGTTTCAGGGCCACGACATTGCCATCTATGGCGTGAACGGCAAATACGATTTCTCAACCGACGGCTACGCTTGGCCCTATCCCAAGGGTGGGAATGAGCGGATGGAGCAGTTCTATCGCGAATCGAGTCCCTCCCGCGGCTTCATCGGCGTTGCCTATCCACGCTTCGACGACATTTACGCGGAGGCGAAGGTCCACGAATCTTGGGGCTCAATTCCGGACAACAACGGAAAGACGTTTGTGGACACGTATCGTTGGGCCCTCGGAGCGAAGTCACCAATTATCCAAATCGCGACTTGGAACGACTGGGGGGAAGGCACCGTCATCGAGCCGTCGGTCGAGTACCAATACCGCGATCTCGAGACCTTACAGCGATTCCGTAGACAGTCGGAGCCCACATTCAAGTACAAACCCGCTGATCTGCGTTTGCCTGTACAACTCTATCAACTGCGGAAGAAGGCAAAACAAGGCGATCGAAGGAAACTTGATAGAGCCTCGAGCCTCCTGACAGCCGGAAACAGTGTAGAAGCCGCCAAACTCTTGAGATAGGTCTGTCGCACGCTCCGTTATCGATTAACCAAGCTGGGCCAAATCCATCACGGTGTAACCAATCCCCGAGGTGCTGGCTGTGCTGCACAGCAGTTCCAAATGATCCACTAGCCACGGCCCCATTGAAGGCTGTTCCGCCAGCTTAAGCGCTCGGCCAAGCGAAACTCTGAACTGCTCGTTCTCAGTTTTGAGCCTCCCCAAGAGGATGTGGGCATGGAACTCCTTGCTGTCTCGATGAGGAGTGTAAGGCCGAGTGGCTTGATCGACTTCGAGCGCGATTGAGGATAGGAAATGCGCGTCCGGTCCGTCGATCCCCGCATAAATATAGCGTGGCTGGATCATATTCGGCAAACCGCCAAAGCCCTTGATCTCAAGATTCAAACGAGGAAACTTGGCCGCCACTTGGCGCAGGATCGGTTTCAGGCTCAATACGGTGGTCGGGCTGAGTTCGCCCAAGCTACAGATGTTGAGAAGCAACTCGCTGTGCGCATTCCACCGGATGTTGTCGACCCCAGGCTTCCGCTTAATGATGATGAGCTTCTCATTGACCTGCTCAAACTGGGCGCCTGGCAAGCGCACGCCAACGAAAGTTCGATTCAATAAATCCATGAGCAGATGGTAAATCGTAATTGGTGAATTGTAAATAGGTGGGAATCGGTTAGCGGTCCCTTTACACCTTGCGCTTTACCCCTTTACATCCCCACCATGTCACAATCGACGTAGAATCAGGTAGCCGCCATGAACTTGGACATCACCTATCCGCGTCGCCACACGACCCCTTGCCGAATCGGCCCGCTGACCATCGGTTCAGGCCACCCGGTAATGGTCCAGTCGATGATTACTGAAGAGACGAGGAACATCGACGCCTGCGTCGACCAGATTATCGACCTCCACCGGTCAGGATGCGAGTTGGTCCGGGTGACCACCCCAACGCTAGGCGAAGCCGAGTGCCTGGAAGCCATCCGTGCCAAGATCAATGAGCAATACCAATACGTCCCCCTGACCGCCGACGTCCACCACCAGGGAACAGATATCGCGGTTGAAGCGGCAAAGCACGTGGATGAGGTTCGAGTGAATCCGGGCCTGTTCGTTTTCCGCAGGCATGGCAAGCGAGGCGCCGATATGCGGGGTCGCTCAGAAGACGCCACAGTAGATCAACTGCGCGAGGAACTTGCCTATTCCCAGCAAGAGGAAAAAGAAGAGATTCAAGCCATCGAAGACAGCTTCGTTCCCGTCATCGAAGCCTGCAAGAAGCACGACCGGGCGATGAGAATCGGCGTCAACCACGGATCGCTCAGCGAACGCCTTCTCGTCACCTACGGAGACACGCCCGACGGCATGGTCGCCAGCGCGATGGAGTATCTCCGCCTCTGCGGCAAACACGGCTACACCAACCTCAACATCTCTGCCAAGGCGTCACGGGTTCAAATCATGGTTGCGGCCAACCGACTCATGGTCCGCGAGATGGAGAAAGAAGGAATGGCCTACTCGCTCCACCTCGGAGTCACGGAAGCCGGAGATGGAGAATACGCCCGGATAAAATCCACGGCCGGTATAGCGACTCTCCTCATGGAAGGCATCGGCGATACCATCCGCGTTTCCCTCGCCGAGGACCCCAAGAACGAAATCCCAGTCTGTTACGACATCCTCCAGTCCCTCGGCCTTCGAAAGACTAAGGTCGAGTACATTGCCTGCCCAAGCTGTGGGCGTACCAAGTTCAATCTGCCAATCGTGTTGAACCAGGTCAGGGAGGCCACGAAGCACCTTGTCGGCCTCGACATCGCCGTCATGGGATGTATCGTAAATGGCCCGGGTGAAATGGCGGACGCCGATTATGGCTACGTTGGAGCCGCCGGAGGAAAGATCACCCTGTATCGAAAGCGGGAGATCGTCAAGAACGGTATTCCACAGGAGATGGGGGTCGAGGAGCTGATCAATCTGCTGAGGGAAGACGGAATCTGGGTGGAACCTGAGGTTGAGCCTAAGCTGTTGAAGCGGCTCAGTGTTGTATGACCGATAGTCGAAATACACGAGAGAGCAAAAAGGCCGTTATCGCGGTTCTCGGAATACTCGGTCTGTGCATTGCTTTTTTGTCTTCATACCTCTTCTTTGGTAGATGGTTGCTGTTTGCCATGGTCGCCTCCCTGATCGTATTTCTGGGGGCGACAGGGATATCTATCTGCCGGGCGATGTGCTGGAACATAAAAAACAGGGCCGGAACCTCGGGCTAAATCTGCCAAACTCCCTGCCAATGGCGAAGCAAGTTGACTCTGCATTTGATCGATTGCTCGACCAAGGCGTTGCCGCAGGGTCCATCACTGATCTCTTGTCCGTAGGCTTTTCTCGCTCAGAAGTGGATTCAAGGGAAGCCGAGACCATGGCGAGAGCTATTCTTCGGCGCTATGATCGCCTTGTTGGGTTGCAACATGCTTCCTACGATGAACTCAAGGACCTAACTGGCCTAGATAGGTTTGAAGTCCTTCGAGCGCAAGCCCTCATGGAACTTGGTCGAAAGTTCGCGGGTGCGAACATAGGCGACCATGAAGAAGTTGAACTGCCTGAGGACGTTTATCAACGTCTTAGGCACCTCAAAGACGAGAAGCGCGAGCACTTTCAAGTAATCCTCCTCGATGCCAGAAATAAAATCCAACGAATCGCTCCGATCCACATCGGCACCCTCACGATGAGCGTTGTCGGACCACGAGAAGTGTTCCGCGAGGCCGTTCGGGAGTCTGCATGCTCGATCATCGTGGCCCACAACCATCCAAGCGGCGACCCAACCCCAAGCCCGGAAGATATCGACGTCACAAAGAAGCTCGTCGAAGTCGGCCAAATGCTGGACATCCCGCTCATCGACCACATCATCATCGGGTACGACAAATTCACAAGCTTCGCAAAGATGGGCCTGCTATGAA
>JACMJO010000406.1 GCA_014380605.1 Fimbriimonadaceae bacterium
CTGCACGAGTTGGACGACGATCCAGTCAAGAATTACAAGCCAGCCTTCGTAGATCAGTCAGTCCATGACATCGACGTTAGCGACAAACGCTACGAAGTGTTCGACGAGTCGTCAAAGTTGACTCAAGTCGAAGCAGACGCAAAGCCCGTCAAAGATGCCCACATCGACGACCTTCTTCGCGCCGCAATTGACAGAAAGGCAAGCGATATTCACTTAACCGTGGGCCTGCCGCCAATGATGAGGCTGGATGGCGAAATCGTCCCGCTTCCCTATACAGTATTAACCCCGGAAGACACTCGGAGGCTGGTCTACGACACGTTGACGGACGAACATCTCGAAAAATTCGAGAAGACCCACGAGTTGGACTTTGCCTATTCGATCAAGGGCTTGGCCCGATTCCGTTTCAACGTCTACATGCAGCGTATGTCGGTAGCAGGCGCGCTTCGCGTCATTCCTACCAAGATTCCAACCTTCGACCAATTGGGCTTGCCCGCAGTTATTCGCGAGATCTCGAAGCGCGTTTCAGGCTTGATCTTGGTAACGGGTCCTACGGGTTCCGGTAAGTCGACGACCATCGCCACGATGATCGACGACATCAACGACAACCGCACGAACCATATTCTTACGATCGAAGACCCGATCGAGTACCTGCACCAGCACAAGAAGTGCATGGTGAACCAGCGGGAAATGCACACGGACACGTTCTCGTTTCATAATTCGCTCCGTGCGGTTCTTCGTGAAGACCCGGACATCATCCTCGTCGGTGAGTTGCGCGACCTTGAGACCATCGAAGCGGCATTGACGCTGGCGGAAACGGGCCACTTGGTCTTCGGAACGCTTCACACTCGGAACGCTCCCAGCACCATCGACCGTGTGATCGACGTTTTCCCTAGCGATCAGCAGGATCAAATTCGCGTTCTGCTCGGGAATACCTTGGAAGGAGTTGTATCCCAGCAACTCTTGCCTAGGCTCGGTGGCGGGCGATGCGCTTCCATTGAGATTATGCTCGGGACGGCGGCGATCAAGAACCTCATCCGGGAAGGCAAGACTCACCAGATGTACTCCATGATCGAGACGTCGCAGCAGCTCGGCATGCAGACCATGGACGCCTCGCTTGCAGCCCACTTCCGCAATGGCAACTGCTCGTATGAAGAGTGTCTGATGCGGGCCGTGGATAAAGAGACGTTCTCGCGACTGGCCAAGGGCGGTTAGGCAGGCTAGCCGTCCGTAGGTGCGACACTCTTGTCGCACCTACGGGATACGGGCCAACTCGATTGAGAAGATGTTCACCGCTCGCCATGCTTTAGCATCAGCCGGTGCAAGCATGACCTGGTACACGCCGGGCTTGTCGAACACGAGCTTCCCGCCGGAAACAAACGAAGGTCTGCGCCAATCGGTTGAGCTCGGAATCTCAAACCGCACCGATTTGCCTGCCACAGATAGCACCGCGGAAGTGGCACCGCCCGCCGCAGCGAACAACCCCCGAACTTGATATTGGCCAGCTTTGGGGACGTTGACTAGCCAGTGAAGCTTGTCGGTCGGTTTATCCCAGAAGCCGATGTTGGCAACGCCCTCGTGGGTTTCCACCTTCGCCTGCTCGCCTTCCACCACTGCCTTCTCAGGTGAGAGGCGAATCGCATTCGGTCGGCTAAAGAGTGACTCAGGATGGACGCTCAGGTCGAATCCTTGGAGCCGGAAAGCATACGCTGGTCGGTCTGGGCCGGGGAGGTTGGGGATGTTTAGTTCCAGCTGGCCTTCCTCGGTTCTCTGCCAGGTGACCTTGGCGGGCAGGCCGACAATCTCCACCGTGCCTCCCCGTGAGGAAGCCGGAATTGCAATCGACCTCAATGTCAATTTGCCCGCCTTGGGCTTGCCAAGGGTTATGGCGTAAAGCGTCCTTTGATCTTTGGTTCGCGTGTATCGAATATCGTCGGCGGTGTAATCGACCTTGCCAACAAAGTGTCCACCCTTATCCATCTTCGTTGGACCTTCGCCATAGACCAGCCATGGTCGGGTGTTGTAGATAGCTTCGCCACTGACACGAAGCCAATCTCCGATCCCTAATAGGACATCCTTTTGATTCTGAGGGAAGCTTCCATCCGCCATTGGAGAAGCATTGAGGAGAAGTTGGCCATTCTTGCTAACGATGTCACAGAGGGTCTCAACCACGGTGCCGACGTCCTTGATCTCTAGGTTGGTGGTGTAGCTCCAGCTGCCCCAACTGATGGTGTCATCGGTTAGCCAGGGATCGTCGGCCATGTCGTCGAGCCGACCTTTCTCAAAGTCTTCGACGGTCACCGACTTAGGCATGTCGAAGTTCTTAACGGTGACAAGCACATCCTGATTGCGGGCTTGGGCGTGGTTGAAGTAATGGGCCAGAAACTCCTGTTGGTCCTTTGCGGGAATCTCATCGACGGCATAGTCGAACCAGATCAGGTCTGGGCTGTACTTGTCGATCACCTCGGCAAGCTTGTCTTTCCAGAGTTTCACAAATTGGGAGTGGGGCATGTACCCGTAGAGGAATGCGAGCTTGGACTCCTCAAGAATGGAAGGGTAGTCCAGTTTGACGTGGTCGAAGTGGCCAGTCCACTGGCCGTTCTTCTGCCACAGCGCGTTTCTCGAGTGGTGAAAGGTGGTGATGAACTTCATCCCTTTGGCCCGGATGGCCTTTTCAAGCAGGCCAGTTATGTCTCTCTTCGGACCCATGTCAACCGAATTCCAAGGGGTCAACTTGCTGTCCCAAAGGGCAAATCCATCGTGGTGCTCAGAAACGGGCCCTGCGAATTTGGCTCCAGACTTTGCAAACAGGTCAGCCCATTCCTCTGCATTGAACTTTTCGGCGGTGAACATCGGGACGAACTTGTCGTACCCGAACTTTCTTGGGTCGCCATAAGTTGCAATGTGGTGCTTGTTCTCAGGCGAGCCCTTGATGAACATCGTTCGCGGATACCACTCGGTGCCGAAAGCAGGTACCGAGTAGGGTCCCCAATGGCAGTAGATGCCGAACTTGGCGTCGCGGAACCACTCTGGTGCGACCTTGTGCTTTTGCAGACTCTTCCAATCTGCCTTGAACGGACCTTGACCTATCGCCTGGGTGGCAAATAGAGCTGCCAGGATGGCCACTGCAAGCAAAGATGTATTCATGATCTCGATTCGTTGTTACCAGAATCGCTTCGGCAATAACCTCTGCTAGAACCTCTTACTCGCGGAATCGGATCAGAAGTGGCTGGAAAGGAGAGCAAATGTCTTGGAGTTCAAAACGGAAAGAAATGGTTAGGAATCGTTAACGAACCTTGAAGTAAGTAGTCGGTTTTGCTAGAATAGAATTGGTTTCCAAGAGCTTGCTTTCAAGTTTTTTAGGATAGGGGATTATTATGCGTTTTCAACCGAGAGGGTTACGTCAACTTGCCTTGTTGGCGCTTTCTGCAGTATTTGTTACGACTGCTTTTGCTCAAGTGCATCCGACTGCGCCGAGCTTCTCAAGCCGTCCAGGCGCGGCGTACACGATTTACTTGAACTATGCTGGGTTCAACTTCTCCGGTACTTGGGGTGGCACGACTAGCCCAAGTGGGACTCCCGGTATTACTCCAGCCTACACGGTAGATGGCGATGCAACTGCGTTCAGTGTGGCTGAAGTGGCGAACATCAAGAATATGTGGGCTCGAACTGCGGAGAAGTTCCGTGCTTTCAACGTAAACGTTACAACGATCGACCCAGCGGTTGCAGCTGGCCAAGCGGGGAGCGACGCCACAAGGCAAGCTTATTACGATAGCACCGCCAAGTTGATGCACACGGTATTGGGTGGGTCAGGTGGTTGGAGTGGTGGAGGAGGCGTATCCTTCATTGGAGTAACCGAAAATGCCTACGGCACCGCCGGTCAGAACGGTGGCGCGGGACCTGGTTTTCACACCAACTGGGGATTCTCAGCCCTGGCCCCAAACGATCTCCAGTTTATCGGGGAAGTCGCAGCGCATGAGAATGGGCATGGACTTTGGCTCCGACATCAAAGCGACTTCACGGGCAACACCCTCAGCAATACCTACAGTTCGGGAAATGGCACTGGTAACAACTCCTATGCTCCGATTATGGGTAACTCCTATGACAGCCAGCGAGGCACTTGGCGAGTAGGAGACACAGGCTCGACAAACAACAAATCGACTCAGAACGACGTTAGCGTTTTGCTCCAAGCTAACGATGGAATGCTCCTTGTCGATGACGGCGTAGGCCATTCGTTAGCAACGGCAACGGCTATGGGCGTAATCGGTGGCAATGTCGATCCTACGACGACAAAGGGCTACATCATGCCAGCGAGCAGCGCTAATCCTAATCCGATTGGAGAGGCCAACTATACAAAGGACTATTTCTCGTTCTCGGCAAGTGGAGCACCGGTCAGCTTGACTCTTCGAGATGGGAGCCAGTACATCACCCCTGGCGCTGCTGATCCTGGAGCCACGTTAAAGAGTCGGCTGCGTATTTTCGATAGCGTTGGCAGTCTCGTTGGGATTGGTGTTCTAGATGGTTCAACTCTGTTCTCAACCTACAACGCAAGCCTTGGCGCGGGTACGTACTTTGCTGAGATCAGCAGCTTCGGCGGGTTGTCTCACACCGGGAATTTTGGAACTCAACTTTACTACGACATGGGTTCCTACTTCCTGACTGGATCGGGAGTTGGCGCGGTGCCTGAACCGGCGACGATGGCGGCTCTCGGCCTCGGCGTTCTCGCGTTACATCGACGACGCAAGTCTTCTAAGTAGGCTAAAGCTAACTCCGCCGAGCTTGGGCTCGGCGGACTCTTTTATTTGCGAGTGCCGGGCTTGACGGCAGGGATAGCGGCTAACCAGTCTGGGATTTCATCGGGCGCGTAGCTTGGATAAGTCTCCGCATCGGCCTTAAAGGAGGCAAATGTTGGTAAACCGAGATCTACTGCCTTGGGCGACCGGTCGATAAGCACCGCATAGGCGACGACTTCACCGCCTGCCTCCTCGATTGCCTTTCGAGTTTCAATCAGAGACGTGCCCGTGGTCAGCACGTCGTCCACAACCAATACCTTAGCGCCCTTGAGAATGGTCCGTCCGCGTCGGAGGGTCTTCTTGCCGTCCTCCGTTTCCACATAGATCGTGGGCAATCCCATTTGCCGTCCGACCTCAAAGGCGATGATGATGCCGCCAGTCGTTGGGCCAGCGACGAAGTCAAGGTGAGTTTCGAGTTTCGAGTTCCGAGTTGCGAGTTCTCGGATAAGTTCCTCGCACAGCTTGGATAAGACCTCAGGTTGTTCAAGAATCCGGAATTTTTCGAGATATACTCCTGAATGCCTTCCACTAGTGAGCAAAAAATGGCCCCTCAAGAGTGCGCCAGATAACTCCAACAAGTTTTCAATATCCATTATTTGTTCTTTCTGAGCGTGATTTTGCTCGCAACTACCATGGCTAGAATCTCATTCGCTTCTTTGCTCAAACCAGCAGCCTCAGGTTGAAGTGAGGCATCGGCCAGTACGAGCAGGTCTAGCCAGTAAATCGTTTCGTC
>JACMJO010000407.1 GCA_014380605.1 Fimbriimonadaceae bacterium
CCCTTTGGAGATGGCTCAAGCATATAGCACCTTTATGCTTAGGGGCAATCGGGCAAAGCCTTACTGTATTAGTAGGGTTGTCGGACCAGATGGAACGGTCTTACGGCTTTACCAACCGGAGATCACCTCGAACGCTCTGGATCAACGAGTCGCCGATGAGATCGACGCCTTGATGAGAATGGTCGTTACCAGCGGTACGGGAAAAAGGGCTGGCGGAGTGCCCAATGCTCGAGGCAAGACTGGCACGACGTCGGACAACAAAGACGCGTGGTTCTGCGGATATGCAGATGGCGTCGTTGGAATCGGATGGATTGCCAATGAGGTTCCTCGAGAGGGCAAATCGCCCATTTACTTACCGATGTCCAGCCGAACGTTCGGTGGAACGGTGACGGTTGAATTCTGGGCGAAGGTCATGAAGTATGCCCAGAAGCGCTTTGGAAAGCAGATGGAACGACCTTCTATGTCGAGCATCTTTAGGAATGGCCAGCCAGTGGAGGATATTGGTCCAGGAGACATTCCCGAGGACACGCCGCCCGTCGAGGATCCGCCCGAAGAAGATCCCATCAGCGACCCTGTAGTCCTTCCGGGCGAGCCGGTTCCAAATCCGGGCCAGACAACGGGCACGACTGGAACGCAAGATCCCGGACAAATCCCTCCAGTGGGCCCGGGCACGGCGCCGCCGGTAGGACCTGGGATAAGACCTCCGGTGGATCCTCCGAGAGAAGAGGGTCTGGTTGAAGTCGACGTATGTGCGGATACGGGAATGCGATCCAGCATCTACTGTCCAGAAACCGTTACGAGGCGTTTTGCTCGGGGGCAGGAACCACGCCGCAGATGCACGAAGCATGGGGGGCAACATCGATAACCCATGTCCGTTATCCATCAACCCCGGAAGCCTGAACTAGACGCTCGCGTTCTGCTTTTCCCGGCGGTTCTGTTTGTTTTGCTCACCCTCCTTTTCCTGAGGTTATGGTTCTTTCAGGTCGTCAGAGCTGAAGATCTAGTTGAGCAGGCCGCGGCCCTGAACACAACCGATATTCCCGAGCTCGCTCCCCGCGGTCTGATCTTTGATCGAAATGGAGTCATGCTTGCCGGAATCAAGCCTGAATGGGTCATCACGGCGACTCCTCGGGTCATCGACAAGCACCCGGAGGTCTTAGCTAAGCTTGCCGCCGAGCTAAATGCCGATCAAAAAAAGCTGAAAGCGAAGTTGGAAGAGGGCCGATGGAAGCCATGGTTGCCGACTCCGATTTTTGTCGGGGCAAAAACGCAGCTTGCTTCCAATATTGCCGAGCGAAGCGATGAGTTTCCTGGGGTCGATGTCCGATCCCAGCCTATGCGGCAATATCGAGACACTAAGTCGTTCTCACACTTGATGGGCTACGTTTGGGTGCCATCGGTAGAGGATGTGGAGCGAATCGAGTCGTTCGCTAAGAAGACTGCCGACTATGTGGGCCAAGGCGGGATCGAAGAATCCTACGAGAAAAACTTGATGGGCCAATCGGGCGAAATGCGCATGGAATTGGACTCGAAGCGCCGTCCCACTAAGGTCGTGGGAAGAGATGCTTCGGTACCAGGAAGCCAAGTCATTCTGAGCATCGACAAGAACCTCCAGCAAGAGGCAATGTCTGCCCTGGGCAATTATCGGGGAGCCGTCGTGGCGTTGGACCCGAATACCGGTGAAGTCCTTTGCATGGCAAGCGCTCCAAGTTTCGACTTAGGCCTCTTCAAGAACGGCATCAGCCGGACGGATTTCGATGCTTATCAGAACAATCCGTCGAAGCCCTTTCTGAACCGCCCCACTCAGGTCAAATTCGCTCCCGGTTCGACATTCAAACTCGTGACCACTATCGCTGCCATGGAAACCGGCTACTTCAATCCAAACCGCCCTGAAAATTGCCAAGGTGGAATAAAGGTCGGCAATCGGTTCATCAAGTGCCTGGGCCATCACGGTTCGGTGACATTCCATAATGCGATGGTCAAGTCTTGCAACGCCTACTTCATGAGCCTTGCGTTAAAGTCGGGGCGTGCCGGGATGGTTAAGGCGGCTCTTGACGTCGGCGTGTATCAGAAGACGGGCCTGGATTTGCCCTCAGAGCGCCGAGGCGACATCGCAACAGAGGCCTACATGGCCCAGTACTATCCCAAAGCTGGCTGGTATGACGGAGACACCGCCCATCTTGGAATAGGTCAAGGCATCCTCGCCGTGACGCCCATCCAAATGGCCAACATTGTCGCCTTGGTGGCGAACGACGGCGTGAATTTCAAGCCCCGCCTGGTTCGTGCGATCCGAGATCCCGTGGAGATGCAGAAAGTCGAGTTGATCAAGCCAACTGAGCTTCACAAGGTAGGCGGCAGTCCTGCGTTTTGGGCGACCATGAAGTCAGCACTAGTAGACGTCATTCAGCGGGGCACGGCCAGGTCTGCGCAAATTCCAGGTATGACCTGGGGCGGCAAGACGGGACGCGCGGAGGAGAAGAAGGGCAGAAAGACGCATAGCTGGTTCATCGGCTTTGCGCCCTACGACAAGCCCAAGATCGCAATTTGCGTTTTCATAGAGGAGGGGGGACATGGAGGCGAGATTGCGGCGCCGATCGCCAAGCGAGTCGTCCAGCGCTACTTGCTGCCGCCCAAAGATTCCAAAGCCGCCTCAAAGTCGGCAACGGTGCCCCCGGCAGCCGTTGACTTATCGCGCTCGCCCATCGACTGATAGAGATCGCGAAGTTGCTTGGCAACCGTAATCCCCGTGTTGCAAATCTTAATTGCCTTCTCGGGCGATTCGCCGCCAAAGCTGCTTCCGCCAGCAGACATCTTCTTGACTTCGGGGACGGTAAGCGTTGCGTACTGGACAAGGGTATCGAGCGCGCCCTGAAGCAGAGCCACCTTCTGCTTCGCTTCAGCCGATTGGGAGGCGAGGTAGATCCGAGCGTCGGACGTTGATGTTTCGACCATTTGAGGCAGGGAACGAATCTTGTAATAGTCCGTGCCTTCCACCGCCAACATGCGTTCCGCATAATATTTCGCCTGCGTTTCGTCGGCAAACTTTAGGGCCGTCTCTAGACCCAACTTCAAGCTGTTCAGGTTGTTTGGGTCTCGAACAAGCGCGGCCCTGATCGCGCTTTCCGCCGAGGCGTATTTTTCCTTCGAAGCCTCGTACCTGGCCAAGCTGCGCAGAATTCGCGGTGAGGGGCTAACGCTTGCCGCTTGTCTAATTGCTTCCCCTCTTCGACTCGGATCCAAAAGATGGAGGGTGTTCCAAGCCTCTCCATCCAACGGGGCAAAGGCAACCAGCCCTTCTGCGACCTCCTTGGCGGCGCCGAAGTCGCGATTTTGGGTTGCATATTGGATTTGGGTTCGGCGATATTCGGCGAGGCCGAAGTAGGACAGCATCAGAATCGGGAGAGCCGTCATGATGCCCAGGCCAAGTCGGGCCCCTTTTGGCGTGAATTCTGGCGCAACGCTGTCAGCGGAGAGGCACAGGGCTACTCCCATAAGAAGAAAGAAAGTCAGGCCGATTCCGAAGTAGTACAGGTTGCTTTCGAACATGCCGTGCGCGAACGTGCCCACGACGGCGGCCACGATTCCGGCTCGAAGCATATTCGTCTCGTCGGGCATAGAACGGGCCGCCCGGAAGGTCAGGCTTATCCAAAACCACAAGGCGGCGAACAACAAAAGCACGGCGAGCCATGATGCCTCGACTGCGAGTTGAAGCACATTGTTGTGGGCAAGCTGGGTTTGGGTGGTAAGGCCAGGTCTTGAGCCCTCATATCGATAGGTTCCCAGTCCGTAACCGGTGGGATGCTTCAGTGATAAATGCAAACTGCCTTTCCAGAGGAGCTTGCGAAAACCCAACGACTGGGCTTGGGTATCCCCGAATGAGGACAGTCGGCCCAAGACAGGATTGGTAGAGTTGCTGGATGTCGGTTGGTTAGCTTTTTGAATCGCCGTAAAGAGCCCAAAGCCGATCGCAAGTGTGCCCAGGGCCATGGCGACACGCTTCAGTCGTACTCCCGGCACACTCGACCACGCCAGGACCAGAATCGCAAAAGTGACGACCCCTACGATTGCCGCGCCAAACCCAGCTTTTGATCCAGTGAGGAACAGGGCGACGCAGATCAGGGAGCATCCAACCCCGGCAAGTAGCGCCGCGCCGCGTTGAAGGGAGGGAATCAGTCCGAGTCCAATGACAAGCCCGCTCAGGAAGATTCCTGCCGTCGCATTCGGGTTGACCCATCCCGCAAAGATTCGATAGCTGGGATCTAGCGCTCGCATTTCTTGGTATTCGACGCCGATCCCACAGAGGGCCAAAACAGATACGCCAACAAACAGGGACCCCAGGATCAGTTTTGGACCGTCGTTTCGACCGAGTACGGCGACTGCTGTGAAGAAGGTTAGCGCGTACAGCAACCACTCTCCGAGAGTGGCCATCGAAACGAATCGAAACTCGGAGAGGCCGACGGAGATAAATAATAAACCGAAGAAACCTACCATCGCGCCCGTCAATTTGATGTTAGGAAGCTGGATGACCGAACGCTGAGCGAGACTGATCGCCATCGCTGCAGCTACTAGCAGTCCGATAGCGAGGTGGCTGAAGATCGGAGTCTCCATGCCCTGAGTGAAAGGCCCGCCAAGTATCGACTTGATGAGGCTTCCGAACCCCGGTCCAAGCGGCTGGGCTTGGTCGGTGGAAATCTGGCCACCAATGATCGGGATCAGGAAGGCCGCGATCGAGAGCATGACCTGTGGCGCGGTGTAGGTTTTTATCTCTTTGACAGCCATCTCTTAACCACGTCGATCTTGTTCTTCACAATGAATAACCCCGCCCGCATGGATAATGCGAGACCCGCGCCTACAAAAGCAAACGGCCTGAGCAGAAGCGGACGTTCCGGCAGTTGGTTCTTTGTATAGAAGCGAAACATAGACCGGTGAAACCGGCCGATCATGCGATTGGGCGCCTTATCGGTGCTGCGACCAATTGCGTGGGTTATGACTGATGATGGAAAGTACACTACTTTTTGGCCAGATTTCCAAACGCGCCAGCACCAGTCGACGTCCTCGCAGAACATGAAGTATTCGGAATCAAATGCCCCGACTTCATCTATGACTTTCTTGGTGACCAGGAACGCCGCCCCCGAGACCCAATCGACCTCGCGGGGGCCCTCGTGCTTCAAATCCTGCATCAAATACTCACGGGTGAATCGGTTATTCGGAAACAGCTTTCCCAATGGCGTGTTTCGAAATAGTGCCGCCAGTGGACTAGGGAAGCGCCGGCAGCTGTATTGAAGCGTGCCATCGGGATTCAATAGTTTTGGCGCGACAATGCCCGCCTCTGGATGTTCGTACATGTAGTCCAGGAGTCCACGAATCGCGCCGGGATGGACGATCGTGTCTGAATTCAAGGGAAAAGCATGGGGAGCAGATCGAATGCCGAGAGCATGATTGTGGCCGCCGGTAAAGCCAAGGTTGGCGTACATCCGCTCGAGGCGAACCCAGGGGAACTCTGTGGCGACCATGTCTGCGGAACCGTCGGCCGAGTTGTTATCCACCACGATGACCTCGAATCGAGCCTCACCAAGCGCATTCTGCAGACTCTGCAGGCACAAGCGAGTGTCCTCCAAAGTGTTCCAACTACAGACGGTGATGCTAACTTCTAAATCCGGCACTATATCCCCGGGCGCGCACCCAGGCGCCGATGTACACCATTCCAAAAACCAACCAATAGCACGGAGCGTTCCACCAACGGACAAGGTGCTTTCGCATGAATCGGACCAAGCTTCGGTGGGACTCCCAGACCATGACCTTTCGAACCTGCTTCGTGCTTTCTCCCCCGTGGTGAAGAACCCTTACCTCCGGCGAATATAGACACGGCCACCCGTGCCGATTGAGCCGATAAAGAAGATCGACTTCGTTGAAGAAGATCGGAAACTGCTCGTCAAAAGGTTGCTTCAGATCGCCAACTTCCGCGATCGCCTCCCTTCGAAAAAGGAGAAAGGTTCCCATTGGCTGAGGACCAGGTTGCTCTTGGTCGTAGTCGAAGTTCGACAAACGATAGCCGCCAAATGAGCCAATCTGGATGCCCAGCATGTCCCCAGCGATACCAAGGACCGATGGAAATCCCCTTACAGATTGCTGCGTCGAGCCGTCGGTAGCCACCTGCCGGGCCCCCAACACGCCAAACTTCGGATTGACGCGCAAAGTGTGGACCGCCAAATCTAAGCTCTCATCTCGAAACTCGGTGTCCGGATTCAGTGTCAGAAGGAAGTCTCCGGAAGCGGCCTCGAAGGCGAGGTTGTTTCCTTTCGCATACCCAGTGTTGATCTTGCTCTCGATCAGGTGCACCTTAGGGAACAGCGACCTGACCATCCCCGCGCTATCGTCAGTAGAGGCATTGTCGACCACGATCGTTTCGTAGTCTCCGTCGGGAGGAAACTGCTCAATGGACTGGAGGCAAGCGAGAAGCAAGTCGCGCGTATTCCAATTCACGATCAGGATGCTTAGCATCGGGTCGCGATTATACATGGGCTAAGAGCCCTAGATTCCGTGGCATTGCAATCAAGAAACAATCAACATCACCGCAATGATCCTTAAAATGCTCCTTTCCCTGTACTTTTGCAGATATCCTACCGATACAAAAGGAGTTTGGGCGGATCGAAGTTGCTCCGTTTAAGCTTGCCGATACGTCCTTAGGGATAGCGTGAGGTACCCCACCTTGGGTTGACAGGAATACCAGGGAGGTGGTACCTTACACGCGTTTGCCGGGAATCGGTCGAGCGGGGGCAGCGCCTACGGGCGCAGAGGAGGAAAGTCTTGACGATCAAACAAATCACGATGGGGGCATGTCTGGTGATAACCAGCAGCACGTTCGCCCAAGACAAAACATATACCGTAAAACAAGGGGACACACTCTCCGAGATCGCAAGCAAATTCGGCGTCGCGAGCAAAGCAATTCTCAGCGCAAATCATCTGCCATCAGCCGATAAGCTTAAACTAGGTCAAGTTCTTCAGATTCCACAAGCAGCAAGCACTGATTCAATCCGATCAAAGACTTCTTCTCCAACTTCTGGAACGACATATACAGTTCAATCGGGCGACAATGACGAGTCGATCGCCAAAAAATTAGGCATAACGGCGAAGGAACTTCGGGTAGCCAACCTAGGGACGAATTGGACCAGGCTTCAGATTGGCCAATCGTTGGCGATTCCGATGAAGGCTGGCTGGTTCGACTTTATGGCCCAAAAGGCCGCAGTTGAAGCAAAGAACGAAACGACGGTTGCTAATATCCCATCCGCCAAGCAGCCGGCAACATTAGTTTCTTCAATGAAACCCGTTGAGGCCGCAAGTTCGAAAGTAGTTCAACGAACTTACACGGTTCACAACGGAGACAACGATTGGATCATTGCCAAACGACTCGGATTGAAGCCATCGCAGTTGCGATCGTTGAATCCTGGCATTAAATGGACTAACCTGAAAATTGGAGCGGTTCTAAAGGTTCCAGGGACCAAGGTCGTTGGAACATTGAACACCATAGTTGCCAAGAACGGTCCGAATCTGCCTCGCCTTCGAAGTCGCTACGCAGTTGTGACTGGGGACGCCGTGACTGTCCGACGCGGACCAAGCATGAGATTTGACTCGATCACAAAGGTTGATCGAGGTACCCGAGTTTTGGTGTTGGACCGGGATGGATCGTGGTACAAACTGCGCTTCCCTCGCGGAACGGAAGCCTGGGTTCGAGGCGATTTTCTTGCCCCAACGCAAGCTCCTCAAATCCTCGCCGCCAACACCGCGAAGAAGTCTAAGAAAACCAAGAAATCGACAACCGTCGTTGCCTCGAAAACTTTGAGACCGGCTGGAAGAAACGCTCGCAATGGTCGGAGTGTGGTAACCCGACGCCCGACCCGAGACAATGGACGTCCGCTAGTCGTGGCCAGTGGAAATGGAAGCACTTTGCTTGACAAGGCAGATTCCTTCCTCGGAGTTCGCTATCGCTATGGAGCCGCATCACGTTCGTCGACGGACTGCTCTGGGTTTGTAGGCCAGGTTTTCCGAAGCCAAGGTGTGAAACTTCCTCGAACAGCTCGCGAGCAGTCTGGCAGAGGCCAGAAGGTTAGCAAGGGCGAGTTGAAGCCAGGCGATGCCGTATTCTTCAACACGCGCGGTTCTCGAGTAAGCCATGTCGGTATCTACAAGGGCAATGGCCAGTTCATTCATGCCAGTAGCGGCAAGGGCAAGGTCATGGTTAGTTCGCTTAATGACGGTTATTACAACCGCCGCTTCGCGGGAGCTCGTCGATTCATCGCCAACAAGCCCGCGAAGAAGTCTGAGACCAAAGTTGTAGCCAAGAAGGAAGCTCCGAAGAGCCTTCCCGCAGACCCGGTGACCACACCAGTGGAACCCAAGGTATCGGCACCGCCGGCTACTGGCGGAGACAAGTAGTTAGAATGGGCAAGGGATATCTTGCCCCTTTCTTTTTTCGGGAGCTCTCTCAGGCTGAAGCCGGCCCGGGACCTTGAGATTTCCGGTTCAAATGAGCCATACTCTCCGAGCTTCTGGCCCGGTCGTCTAGCGGTTAGGATGCCGCCCTTTCACGGCGGAGATCGCGGGTTCGAGTCCCGTCCGGGCTACCAAAAAGCAGTTCACCAAGTATTGTCCCTACAGCGGGCGTCCAGACGCTCCGGGTTGAGGCTCGAAGACGAGCCACTCCACATCTGCTAAGAGCTTCCCCATTCGATACTTCAGCGCAACGGTTCCGGGCTGCTCCGTTGCGTAGTGGCCAGCGGCCATGATGGCAAAACCAGATTCTGAGACCTCAAGGGCGAGGTGCTGTTTTACTTCGCCGGTAACCAGGATGTCTGCGCCAGCGGCTTTGGCTTGTTGCCATTCGCCATCTGCCGCACCACCGACAACCGCAACCGTGCGAATAAGCTGGCTTCTGTCACCCCACGTAAGCGATCGGGTACTCAAGGTTCCATCCACCACGTCGGCAAACTCTGACAGCGATAGGGGTTGCGTAAGTTGTCCAATGCGTCCCGCTTCCTGTCCTTTACCCTGCATAAGCGAATAGAGGTCAAGGGCAGGCTCTTCGTAGGGGTGTGCTTGTCTGATGGCGGCAGAGACACTTTTGACCGCGTGGCTAGGACACACCATCTCTACCCTCACCTCGTCGACGTTTGATCTCGTTCCTGGTTGACCGTTGTGCGGTGAGGAATCAGGTCCAGGTTCGTAGGTTCCTTGACCAGTGGCGAAGAACGCGCAGCGATTGTATTGTCCGATGACGCCAGCACCTGCGATTGAACAGGCGTCGATCACCATTTTAACGGAATCGGAAGGGACGAATACCACGAGCTTGAAGGATGTTTCTCCCGCTGCAGACCCGAACGACGTCACGTTTAGTAACCCAAGGAGGTCGGCCAAAGTATCGTTGATTCCTCCTGGGGCCACATCCCAGTTCGTGTGAGCGCAGATATGGGAGATTCCCGATTGGATTAGGTTCAAGATCGACCTTCCCTCGTAAGTATCCGAAGTAACGGAGGGGATGGGGTCGAAGATGACTGGGTGGTGAGTCAATAGGAGCTGAGCATGGTTTGCGGCAGCGAAGTCGATGGCCGCCATCGATCGATCCAATGAAAGCACAGCTCGACGAACTTCTTGCTCCCGGTCGCCCACCTGCAATCCAATCTTGTCCCAGGAGAATGCAAAGTGAGAAGGGGCGATGGTTTCTAGCGCATCAAGAACGTCGGCAAGGGAAGCCATTGCGGGATTTTGGCAGGAAATGAACCTTCTAAAAAGGCGAGGGCCGAGGTTTTTACGCCCCGGCCTTATCTAGCTCTCGCGAAGAGTAGCTGGACGGCTCGAATGAATGATTGCTATGGAGTTGCCCCCGAGAACAAAATTCCGCCAGTTTTCTCAACGCCCGTTCGGATGTTGCATCTAAACCCTGTGGACTTGTGAGACACAATCCCAACAGAGAATATGCTTCCTCTTCGGTGAGGCTTAGTCCCGCTGGCAATGTACCAGTTGGCATGTACTCCCTCCTTGTCTAGAAGCTAACATCAACTATGACGACATCCGTGCCGAGAATGATCCATCAATAGTAAGGGTTTTCCGATATTCGGGGACCTTCATGATTTTTTAACAATTCAGCTTGGCCCACCAGCGACTTGGGCTATCGGTATACTCGGCGGATGCCCAAGGGCGAGTATCTCCAGTACGGAGGCCAAGCAATCATTGAAGGCGTGATGATGCGGTCTCCAAACTACTTTTCCGTCGCATGCCGCGCACCCAATGGCGAAATCGTCCAACAGACCGAACACCTGGAGAAGACCTGGATTGGTCGCCAAAAGTGGCTAAAGCTCCCGTTTCTTCGAGGAACACTGGGAATCCTGGATGCCATGGCTCTCGGAATTCGTGCCATGCGCTTCGCCACCAAGGTCCACATGGATCCCGCTTATGCTAAGGAGGGTGAGCCGCTCGAGGTCCTCACCAAGTCGGGCAAACGAATTCAGGATGCTGCAGTTGCGGGAACAATGGTCGTCTCTCTCTGCTTAGCTTGGTTCCTCTTTAACATGCTCCCCAACATCCTTGCCGAGCAACTGCGGCGAACCGGAGTCAGAAGCGGAACCGCCATTAACGCGGTGACGGAGACCATCAAGGGCATCTTTATCTTCGGCTATATCTTGCTGATCAGCCGATACAAGCCCATCCAGGAAGTCTTTGAATACCACGGAGCCGAGCATAAGGCGATCAATACGTTGGAGGGCAATCAGGAGCTGACGATTGAGAACTGCATGAAGCAGACTCGACTCCATCCAAGGTGCGGTACGAGCTTCATCGTAATCGTCTTCATCATTGGGTTCATCGTCTCCACGCTTACGCCAAGGTATTTGATAAGCGGGGGACAACAGAGCAACAACATCATCGTCGACCTCCTTGCTCGGCAGGTTGTTGAGTTGCTGATCTTAACGCCGATCATCGCCGGGATTTCCTACGAGCTCCTCAGGTTCGCCGGGAAGTTCAGAAATGCGACTTTGGTCAACATTTTTTTCAAACCCGGCTTGATGACTCAGCTCATCACGACCAGGGAGCCGAACGAAGGCCAGGTTGAAGTTGCCCTAGCCGCCTTGAAGGCGGTTGTGGAGGCGGAGGAAGGCGCCAAGGCAAGGAATGAAGTGCCGTCGCCACTGGATGAAGCGGCAGCGGTGATCAGCTAGGAGGATTCCGCAAGCGCTGTCGCTTGCTCCAACCTAGGCTCCGCGAATAAACCAGAGAGCAAATACCATGAGGTATGCGGCTGATCCAACCAAGCATGCAGTTCTCACAAACGAGCGGTTCTGGCGGCCATACCAAACCAGGCCAATAAATGCGGCGACCAAAGTAAGTCCCTTAACCAGAATGAACAGCCACTCGCTTGTCTGGATGAGCGGCTTCATGAGCGGATTGAGCTCCACGATACGACCTTGCGCGTGCAAAACCGCCGTCACGATCAAGTCGATCAGGCCGATGCCCAATAGCAAATAGATCGCGCGGGACGGAACGCTCAGGGCCAACTTCATGAAAACAGGATAAGGCATCCCTGGTGCCATCCCAACCTTCATGGACAGTTTTCGCAAAGTAGTCGGCAATATCCCGTGCTTTTGCGGAGGGGGTTGTGAAATGGTTTAGCAATAAACTCATCACAACGTCCTCGCCCGATTTGGTTTTGACGTACCCGCTCAGAGAGACCACCATGTCCAGCGTTCCGGTTTTGCCCTGAAAAGGCACATCCTTGAGGCGATTCTTGAGGGTGCCGTTCAATGGTGAGACGAGACAGCCTTTCCATAACGAGGCCGTTGGTTGCTTCGATGCCCAGATCAGCAACTTGGAAATGGCCCTTGCGCTTACCAAGTTGTGGCGGCTGAGGCCGCTTCCATCGTAAATCCGTAGGTCTTCTTTATCGACCAACACGGTCTCGGTCAGGAACTTGGTGACCCTCTCCCGGGCCAAAGGATAAGGCTTGCTTGAGAGATCGCCTTCTTTTGCGGCCGCCATGAGCAAGAGGTTCTCCGCCATGATGTTGTCGCTCTTGACCAGACAGGTCGTGAGGATTTCGCGTAATGGTCGCCCGCTAATCGTCAAGTCGGGCGGCCTCGTTGGAACTGTCTTTGTGCTGAAGAACCGACTGCCAAGGAGCATTGCCGCACTCTCGTCACCACTGGGAAGTGCCAGCGTATCCAACCGTGTGCGCTTGCCGGGCAGGCTGGGACCGACCCTCACCGTCTTCCGAATCGGATCATAGCGGCTGGCGCCCTTCGGTAATGACGCATCAAAGGAGAGCTTGACGTTAAACGACGCCGGCAACAGGAAGGCACGCCCCTTTTCTGCCCAAAGCTCGAATGCAGCTTGGTCAAAGCAAAATGCCGAGATGGGCGCGGCGTATCGGTTTGGGAGGTCGTCCAGCTCCCAGGATTCGGGAATGCCAACCCTGTAAGCCTGCCTCACGTAGACCGGTTGTTTTCCGTTCAACCGGAGCCGCCTCCTTGCATCCACAAGCTGTTGAAAAGTAAGACTCGGATCGCCATTCGACTCCACGACTACCCGATCTTTGAGCTTCCAAATCCGCGTCTTTGGCACGAAGTCGGGTCCCAGGGCATGGAGGGCATAAGCGCAAGAGATCAGCTTCTGATTGCTCGCCGGCATGACCCGCATGTCAGCGTTTCTTTCGTAGAGCACTTTTCCGTCCGTATCGGTCAGGGTTGCGCTGATTACCGAACCCTTCAGTTCGGGAACATCCAAGACGGCATCCAGCTTAGGAGACAGGGATGCTAAGAGGAACGCAGTAACCACGGATTCATTATTGCCCGTGGTTGATTGTCACTTCCAATCGAATTCGATGGGTCTCCCTGACTGATGTCCGACGAGCGCCTGGTCCGAGACTATATGTTGTCCTCCCAGAAAGACATGGATCGGCCACCCAACGAATTCGGCGCCTTCATATGGGCTCCAACCACACTTGCTGACGACCATGCTTCGTTCGAATGTCGCCTGCTTCTTGGGATCGACGAGGACGAGGTCTGCATCGAAGCCAACTTTGAGGAAGCCTTTGTTGGCTATGCCATAGATTCGGGTCGGGTTCTCGCAAGCCATCCTCACGATCGTTTGGATGTCCATCAGTCCCTGGTGGGCCAGGGTTAGGAGTGCAGAAAGCATCGTTTGAACGCCCGGCATCCCGCTTGGACTTTGTGGATAGGGTTGGGATTTCTCTTCGATCGTATGAGGCGCGTGGTCGCTGCCGAAGACGTCGAAAAGGCCCTCATACACCGCTTGTCGAAGGGCCGTTTGATGTTCGGAGGTCCGGATGGGCGGATTCATTTGGGCAAACGTGCCGAGGCGATCGTAGCAGTCCGGAGCGTAGAACCAGAGATGTTGGGGTGTGACTTCGCAAGTCGTTCCAAGTTCCTTTCGTTTTGCCTCGGCGAGAAGCGGAAGTTCGTCTGCGGTGGAAACGTGGAGGACGTGGACTGGGCGGCCCGTTTCCTGACTCAAGGACAAGATGCGTTGCGTGGCAAGGCGTGCGCTTTCGGCGTCTCGGAGGAAAGGATGTTCGCGTGGATGGGGATGGTCGCTAATGAGGGCTTTTCGCTCTCGATTCCTAAATTCATCCTCGGCATGGATAGGGGCTCGTCGCCTTCCATGTCTCAGCACCTGCCGAAGATGGTCATCATCCCCGACGAGAAGGGTTCCAGTCGAGCTTCCCATGAAAATCTTGATGCCAGGCGATCCGGGAAGGTTTTCCAGTTGGCTGAGCTCGTTGATATTGTCGGTTGTGGCTCCGACAAAGAAGGAGTAGTCGCACCAAGCACGACCGTTTGACCGATTTAGCTTGTCCTGAAGGGCTTCTGCTGTGGTTGTGGTGGGGTTGGTGTTGGGCATCTCAAAGATGCTGGTGACTCCGCCCAGGATCGCCGCTCTCGTGCCCGACTCCAGGTCTTCCTTGTGCTCCATCCCAGGCTCGCGGAAGTGGACTTGAGTGTCGATTAGTCCGGGAATGAGAGTTAGACCCTTTGCGTCTAGCTCCCGCGCGCCTGACCCTGACACCTGCCCAATCGACGCGATCTTGCCTTCCGTCACCGCCAAATCGCCCATCTCTTGATGCTCGCTGGTGGTGATCAGGGCATTTCGAATGACAAGGTCGAAAGACATCGGTTGGATGCTACCGTAGTGACAAGCGTTCGCCAAGCGATTCAGCGTCTTCAGTGGGATCAGTGGTTCGAGAAGATGAAAACATAACCACTGAAGGCATTGAGAACCGCTGAGGGAATGGAAACATGCGAACACAACTACGGGAAATGCGGTTCCTTCCGATAATCCAAGTTGTGATCCTTTCCCTCGCGATTGTGCTGGCCTCATCGCCATTTCAATTCCCCGCTGAGCCAATTCCAGCCGAGATGGCTCGGGGCGAGAAGGTCTACTATCAGCGCAAGGGAATCGAGCGGACTCTGATGGAGGATCGAGCGGTGGTGGGCAAGTGGTTCGATGGCAAGACCAAACGCGACACCGACCAAATCATCTGGCTCTCGCCAAGAATGGTTTCCCGCTGGCTTGGCTACCTGAACGCCAAGGAAAAATGGGGGAAGTCCGAGCTCAATCGCCGTTGGACGGAAATGGTGCAGGTTCTAGACGGCAAGATGACCTTCGTCGCTGAGCTGTATGCTTTGCCCAAGAAAGAGGATTTCTTTGAGCTGACCGAAAGTAGCGCCACCAAGCCCGAAACGGCCCTAAACGTCCGTTTCTTGGTCACCTACCTAACCGACAAGGAACGTGACGACGCTCAGCACATCGAGACGATGGTCCGAAAGCGAAACCCTCAATCCCCCTTGGAAAGGGAAGAGCCCTCGATCGCGCCCCTAGCCGTATTCAAGGGGTACGACACCGATTTGATCCAACGATGGCAATGGCACAGCCTTGATGAAGCGTTCGCGCCACTCTCGCCAGAGTTTGCGCAAGCAAAACGAACCGCATACGACGGCGTTGTCGGCGATCACTTGCGGGCCATCTACGTCGTCCAAGCCACACCCCCCGATAAGCCGATGCCTTGGAACAGATTCGAAGTCCGCGTTTTTGCCATCGGCAAAGAACCTGTAGCGAAGTTTAAGCTTCCGCTCACAAAGTCGAATCCTTAATGCCATCATCTTCCCATGCCCTCCGCAAGAACTCCCGAGCAAGTGCTACGGGAGGTCTTTGGGTATAGCGAGTTTCGGGGTAGACAGCGCGAGGTCATCGACCACCTTGTAGCTGGACAAGACGCCTTTGTTCTAATGCCCACCGGAGGAGGGAAGTCGCTCTGCTTCCAGATTCCGGCGCTGATGCTTCCCGGCCTAACGGTCGTCGTCTCGCCGC
>JACMJO010000408.1 GCA_014380605.1 Fimbriimonadaceae bacterium
ATGGTGCGGGCAAGACCACCCTCATCAGCATCGTCTGTGGCATCGTCAACCCGAGCTCAGGCAGGGTGCTGGCCGACGGCCACGACATCGTTCGCGACTTCCGCGCCGCACGCTCGAAAATCGGCCTGGTCCCCCAGGAGCTTTCGACCGATGCCTTCGAGACCGTGTGGGCGACGGTGACGCTCAGTCGCGGCCTGTTCGGTAAAGCACCCAACCACGAGCATCTGGAGAAGGTCCTGCGCGATTTGTCGCTGTGGGACAAAAAAGACAGCAAAATCATGACGCTGTCGGGTGGCATGAAGCGCCGCGTGCTGATCGCCAAGGCGCTAGCCCACGAGCCACGAATCCTGTTTCTGGATGAGCCGAGCGCGGGCGTCGACGTGCAACTGCGCCGCGACATGTGGCAGATGGTTCGCAAGCTTCGCGACACGGGTGTGACGATCATCCTGACCACCCACTACATCGAAGAGGCCGAAGAGATGGCCGACCGCATCGGCGTGATCAACAAGGGCGAGCTCGTCTTGGTCGAGGACAAGGCCGCGTTGATGCGCAAGCTCGGAAAGAAGCAGCTCACGCTGCAGCTGCGAGCGCCCCTGGAAAAAATCCCAGATTCGCTCGCCGAGCTGAAGCTCGAGCTCACGAACGGTGGGAGCTCACTGGTCTACAGCTTCGATACGCAGGCGGAAGAAACCGGCATCGCAACGCTTTTTCGACAGCTTGGCGAGCACGGGATCGATTTCAAGAGCCTGGACTCGAGTGAGAGGTCATTGGAGGACATTTTCGTGAGCTTGGTGCAGGAGAGCGCATGAATCTGCATGCAATTCGCGCGATCTACCGCTTCGAGATGGCGCGGACGTTCCGGACCGTCACGCAAAGCATCGCTTCGCCCGTCATCTCGACCAGCCTCTATTTCGTGGTGTTCGGGTCCGCGATCGGCTCGCGCATGGGTATGGTCGAGGGCGTCGGCTATGGCGCGTTCATCATACCCGGCCTGGTCATGATGTCGCTCTTGAACGAGAGTATCTCCAACGCCTCGTTCGGAATCTACATGCCGAAGTGGGCGGGGACGATCTTCGAGTTGTTGTCAGCGCCGGTATCGTTCGTCGAAGTGCTGCTGGGCTACGTCGGCGCTGCGGCGACCAAGTCGGTGATGCTCGGGGTGCTAATCTTGATCACTGCGCGGTTGTTCGTGCCTTACGAAATCCAGCACCCCGGTTGGATGGTCTGTTTCCTGCTGCTCACCGCGGTTACGTTCAGCCTATTTGGCTTCATCATCGGCCTTTGGGCAGACGACTTTCAGAAGCTGCAAGTCATCCCGTTGATGGTGATGACCCCGCTGACTTTCTTGGGTGGCGCCTTCTATTCCATCAACATGCTGCCGCCGGCGTGGCAGACCGCAGCGCTGTTCAATCCGGTCATGTACCTCATCAGCGGCTTCCGCTGGAGCTTCTACGGCGTCGCCGAAGTGCACGTTGCAATCAGCATCAGCGCCATCTCCGGATTCTTGCTGCTGTGCCTGGTAGCCGTATGGTGGATCTTCAAGACCGGCTGGAAGCTGAAAGTTTGAGCGGTTCGGCCTCGGGTTGCGCCTCGTCGATGAGGAGTAGCTCCGCGGTACCGACGAAACGGGGCACCACGGATGAGACGTGCAGCATGATGGCGCCTTCGAAGCGGGTGCCTGCGCTGGCTACGTAGGAGCGACCGGCGGGGGTAGTGGTCTGGGCAAAGAGGACATGGACCGAATCCCCCGTGTAGTCGCCGGGCTCTTGAACGAAGGCGATGAGCCCGACGCGCATTCCATTCAGCACCGCAGAGAAGCCGGTGAAGCAGGGGCCCAGGCCGATGTCCGCGG
>JACMJO010000409.1 GCA_014380605.1 Fimbriimonadaceae bacterium
CAAATTCAGGATTATCGACAGCCATCCGCTCTCGAGTCAGCGTTCAATTGGTTAGGGGACCGGCTGGGGTTTTAGCGTCTCATCGGGTGGAAAAGGGCGGCGATTGGATCGTCGCACTTTCTTTTTGTAACCCTGCAGGTAGGAACCCAGAGCGCCCGAGTTCTCGTGGCAACCAAGCGGATGACGCGGCTCTCACCAACGCAAGCCCGAGTCTGGGTCCACTGCAGGAAGCTCAACATGTGACCCAAATAAACCAGTTGGCATTTTTGGTAATGTTTGATATATTCATGGTGTCCTTCCAGACACATCTAGCCCCTGGGAACTGGGGCTAGATGCCAAAAGGAAGGAATCAACCATGCGCAGACAGCACTCACCTCTGGTTTTAGCGGTCGTCCGGGGAGTCCGATCTCAGATTCTAGACGGGATTCTTACCCACGGCCGACGTTTGCCAAGCGAACGTGAACTGAGCTTGCAGTTTCATGTAAGCCGTGCAGTTGTCCGCAAGGCAGTGCGAATCCTTGAAGATGAGGGCGACATTCTCCATCTGCCCAACTGCCGACCCGTAGTAGCTCAAAAAGACCAGAGTAGACAGGAACTTGCACATCCCAGCTATCGGTACCTAGGAATATGGATATGGCCCAACATGGGCGACTACGGCGCCTCGATGATTATCAAGGGAGTGCAACGGGCTGTGAAGGACCCTAGCCTGCGGCTAATGATCTCAAATGCGGTCGGTGAAGACTGGGACTCCCGCCTTGCTTCCGAGCGTGAATTCCTGAAGCGCATCGCCAAGGATCCACACGCTCTTGGTGTGATCACTTGGTACCTGGGCGCTGAAGGAAATCAGCCAACCCTTCAAGCTTTGCGGGACGCAAAGATCCCCGTCGTCTTCATCGATCGTCTCCCACCAAAGGGATTTGAAGCCGACTACGTCGGGACCGATAATGTCGGCTCATCCCGCCAAGCGGTTAAGCATCTGATTGACTTGGGCCATCGACGCATCGCCTATGTGACCAATCTTGACGATGTATCTGCCGTGCATGAGCGCGAAGCTGGATATCGCCAAGCGCTGGACATAGCCGGCATCGAGTTCGATCCTGGGCTCCTTTTTACTTATGCGGTGGGCGAAGACGACCACTATGAGCCGGAAGCGAGGCGGCTCGTGGAAGCGATCATGGCGGTTCCCGACCCGCCGACTGCCGTTTGCGCTGTCAACGACACCGCCGCATTAACCCTTTATGAAGCCTTCACATCGAAAGGCATACAGGTCCCGGGCCAGATGTCGGTCGTGGGATTCGATGGGCTTTTGCGTTGGCTTCCCAGCGGCGGATACCTCACGTCCGCTTGTCAGTCTTTTGAACGAATCGGCGAAATTGCCGCCGAACTGCTTTTAGAGCGTTCCCATTCTGGGACGCCTATTTCATTCCGCCACGTGCTGCTTGATGCGCCTCTAAGCGACAAGGGCTCCACTGGTCGGGTTAGCCGAGCACTCATAACCAAACCCCTTAATCAGGAGGACACACATGATGTCTCGAAGCCAGAGAGCCTTCACTCTCATTGAACTACTCGTCGTTATCGCGATCATCGCAATTCTTGCGGCGATCCTCTTCCCAGTATTTGCCCAAGCCAAAGTTGCGGCAAAGAAAACTGCGCAGCTGTCCAACGTCAAGCAAATGGGCACTGCCCAACTGATATATGCAACGGACTATGACGACCTGTTTAGTCCGGCTGCCATCTTTAGAGTTAATGAATTCAACAATGCCGGGGCGATGGTTTTGATTCTTCCTTACGTGAAGAATTCTGGCTTGTTCATGGATTCGTTCTCGCCTGCAAACCAGAACAGCAACGCCCTAGTAATCAATAGCCAGTGGGCAATGGGCACCCTGCGAGCCGCGTCAGCTTTTTGCCCAACCGATCCGAATAACGTGAGCTCATGTGCTTTTGGAGTCTATAACTCAAAAACGCGCAATGAGATTACCGCTGGACAAAGATGGGGCAGGGAAGGTGTTGGCGGCTCATGGAAAGAAGATCCAAGTGCCGGCTTCATGGTGTACATGCATACTTGGTATCGAACTTCGACGCCCTCGCTGTCTCAAACTCAGGTCTCCAGAATTGCCGAGACAATGCTCATGACACAGTCGAATACATCCGACTTAATGTGGGCCGCAGACTGGAATCCCGACGAAGCATTTCGGCTATGGGGAGATGGAGTATTCAACTTGTATGGCGACAACAATATGAATTGTGCGCCTGCATCGAGAATTGGTGCCAATGGGGTCGAAGCAGGAATTCTGCCCCTATCGGCTTCCACCTCTCTAACGGTTTGGCCAAAAGGGCAAAATGTCATGGTCTACACCGATGGCCATGCGAAGACGAACAACTGGTTACAGTTGCATTCCAAGTCAGTTGTCAATGGAGCTGGCGTAAGGTGGCTTGCATACGCAGCGCCACAGGTCGATGGCTCCTAGGCGGTGCAAAATGGTTCAACGGATATGTGTTATTGTTGCCCTCACCCTGACAATGTTTGGTTGTCAGGGCAGCGCAACCGATCTTTCGCCTACCGAAGACCAAGCGATGCGAGGAAAGATAGACCAAGGGCTATCGCCCGCAGAAATCGAAAAGCACTTCGGTAAGGACTACATGAAGAACAACGCAGGAACTGGCGCTCCCGCTTCCCCCGCTAAGACCGGAGGCTAGCCTTACAGCCTAAACTCAAAAGCCGTCCCCTCTCCGGGGCGGCTTTTGACTTGCACCGATCCCCTGTGCTTGTCGACGATTCGCTTGACGCTAGCCAACCCGATCCCTGTTCCCGGATACTCTTCTTCACGAACCAATCGTTCAAAGGGGAGGAATACCTTGGGCGAATACTCCATCTCAAATCCAATCCCTTCATCTTCTACAACGAAGGAAACGGTTGGGTCGACAGGATCGGTGCGAACCCGAACAACTGTGCCTTTCCCTTCAGCCACAAACTTGATCGAGTTCTCAAAAAGGTTCTGAAGCAAGATTTTCATCATGCTGGGATCTGCGGCAATCAGGATGTCCGGCTCGATGTAAAATTCAGGCTTGGGCTTTGTCGACGATCGAATGACCTCCAAGGCGAGCTCTTCCGCCAAGCGCGAGAGATTCATCTGAACAGGCCGGATATCGTGTTTGCCGATTCGGGCTAGCGATAGTAGACCATCCATCATTACGGACAGCCGCTTGGCGGCCGTGGACTGCCGTTGCAGAAGCGGCTTGGCATCAGCGGGCAAGGACTCGGCGAAATCCTTGAGCAGGATCTGGGCGTTCGAGACGATCGACCGCAACGGTGTTCGAAGGTCATGGGCGATGGTGTAGGTAAACGCTTCAAGCTCTCGATTCGCCAACTCAAGCTCAGAAGTGCGCTGACTCACTCGCTCATCTAGCTCTGAATTCAGCGCATTCAATTCAGTGTAGAGTTCATGGTTCCGAATCGCAATCGCGATATGTGCGCCAAGAGCCTGAAGCAGATCAAGATCCGCATCAGAAAAGTCCCGAATCTGCGTAGCGGCAAAGATGCCCATGGTTCCGAGGATCTCGTCTCGATTGATCATCGGGGTGCCAGCGTAAGATACAAAGTTCACGCTTGGCGGAGCCTGGAGATTTGGCGTCGACTCTAAGTGCGCATGAGCGTCTCGAACGCCGAAGGGTTGTTTTGTTTCAATTAAGACTTTGGCAATGGCGAAATCAGCCTTGATGCTCCGTTCCAGCCTACTTTCGTCAATCCCCGCGCATGCCAGGAGAATCAGGTTTTCGCCATCTAGTCGACGAATAACACAAAAGTCGACGCCAAACACCTTACAAACCTCAGTGGCAAGCCTGGTCAAGGCGGGTTGCATGGACTCTAATCCAATGTCACCGCCCGCAATCGAACGCAACAGGTTGAGGCGTTCCTGCGCGGTCGAAGCTTGCTTGGGTTCAGGTTCCATAGGTGGCTAGACGACATTAAACCGTTTCATTGCGCCCAATTGCGTCCAAGTGCAAAGTTAGCGCAACAAATCGAGGGTCATCCAGCAAAGTTATGGTCCAAAGAGAGCGCCTGTGTCGAAGGATCGACACAGGCGCCCACAAGTTGTCGCAGAAGAGAACTAGCCGCCCTTCTTCTTTTCCTTGAACATTGCCAAACGCTCGGTTATCTCCTTCTTGGTTTGGTCGTCCATCTGAGTCTTGTCAAGCGTTGCCACTGCCTTCTCTTGGAATTCGATTGCCTTGTCGAGTTGGCCGCCTTTGAAGTATGCGTAAGCCAGCGTGTCGAGAATATAAGGGTTCTCACTCTTCGTCAGCTCATTGGCCCGAATGGCGATTCGGATCGCTACATCGTAGTCTGGCTTCTTGATCTTGGATGCGTCGTCCACGATGGGCCAGGCCAGCATATTCAGCATCATTGGCTCATCCTTTAGGGTAGTCATCGCCGCGGAATCCGCATGCTTCATCGCGGCCGCTTCATCGGATTTGAGGAGGATGTTGAACTTCGTCAATGCGAGGCTCTTAGCCATGTCAGGGTTCTTGATGGCAATGGAGTCAAGTTGAGCCAGCCCTTCCGCAATGTTTCCAGCCTTGAGAGCTTCATTCATTGGCTTTAGGATTTCCGCACGCTTAACGGCCGATTCGGATTGCTTCTTGGCCTCCACTTGCTGAGCTTCGAAAGTCGACTTTGCCGCCTGCTTGTCGAATGTGCCGGTGACCACTTCATGCAAGACTTTGTCAAGGCTCATTGGGTGTCCAATCCAAGCAACTTCGCCAGTCCTATCGATAACGAACGCGCTGGGAATCCCGCCCTGGTTGGCGGCGGTCATCCAATTCTCAGCCATGAACCCGTCTTTGCCATCGGCGGCGACGTTGTAGTTCATCTTGTCGCCAAACTCCTGGACGAACGTCTCGATCTTGCCAAATGTCTCGTCTGCCCAGTCGCCAGGCTTATTCTCCCAGACGCTCACGCCCACGACCTCGACCTTGCCCTTGAACTTCTTGGCAAGCTCGGTCAAATGGGGAATGGTGGCCTTGCAAGGTCCGCACCAGGTGGCCCAGAACTCCACCACGTAAATCTTTCCCTTCTCAAAGTTCTTGATTGGCTTCCCTTTGAACCACTTGGCGACTTTGAGTTCAGGGGCCTTGGTGCCAATGGTGATTTCTCCGTTGGCGAAAATGGAAGCGCTCAGGAGTAGAGCGCAGATAAGCATAAATCCTCGTTTCATGATCGATTCCCTCGGTTAGGCGCAGTTTGACCGCGCCTACCCTAGAAAACGCAAAGAAGATGCGCAAAAAGTTCCCTCTTGCGCAAAACCGCTGCTAAACGTGCTTGGGAACGATCGTATGCCCAGCCTTGGAAGATTCTTCCGCGGCCTCGTTAATCGAGATGTTGCGCCTCGACTCCTCCGCCTTGACTACCAAATCGGCTCCGTTCGCCAGATGGTCCCAGACGTTTTTGTAGTAAGCCTTCCAATCCGACGACTTGATATGAGGCTCGAATTTCGCCATGTTGCCTTCGTGCTCGAAAGTGACTTCGATCTTGTCCCACCCTGGCATCACAATCGCGCCTTTGGTCCCCAAGATTCGCCACCTTGGCTTGATGGCGGCGGCGATGTAAGAAATCTCGACCTGAGCCGTCACGCCGTTATCAAACCGAATGACGAGCTCGGTATGGTCCTCGTTCGTGACCTCGTGCCATCGCAGTTTGTGATAGTAGCCATCTACGCCCTTGACCTTGGTCGGAACCAGTTGGAGAATCCAGTCGATGATGTGTGCGCCCCAGTCGAACATCGCGCCGCCGCTAAGATCCTTATATGACCGCCACCAGGTTCCGGGATGGTGCATTCCCCCCATCGCCGCCTCGATATGGAACACCTCGCCGATCGTGCCCTTCTCGATGACCTCCTTGATCGTGTTGAAATCCCCATCCCACCGGCGATTATGAAAAACGCTCAGCATCACGCCGTTGGCTTTCGCCGCATCGATCATCGCGTCGGCTTCCGCAACATTGACGC
>JACMJO010000410.1 GCA_014380605.1 Fimbriimonadaceae bacterium
CAAGGGTACTGAACTCGAGGAAAGGTGAGCTCTCATCGACCAAGCCATCGAGCCGCTCTCGAGCCAGGAGTTTGCCTCGGCCCTTGTGCTTCTTGATAAGCTCCTCGCCGCCGCCCAGCAGGGCAGTCGCCATCTTCTCCCGATACTCGGCAAGAATCACGTCCATCGCCTGGCGGTTGGCCAGGTGCTCAGGGTCTTGCAGATTGACGGTTGAAGTAAGCGGCTCCATTGCGGTTCGGGAGTTTACCGGGGCCTGTGGGATGACGGGGTGATAGAGGTGAAGGAGTGACAGGGGGTGATGTTGGTTTCTTAACCATAAGCGGGTCGGAGGCAAAGTAATATCACGAGTATGGGTTCCTTGAGATTTGCGCCGGTTGCGGTTTTGGTCGTTGGCATGGGGGCGGCTGGCTTGGTCGCGATGAAGTCCGCCAAGTTTCAGCCGGCTGAGGTACCGCTGTCCACGGGCAAACTGATCTCTCCCATCGGGGAGCACGTGGATGTTGGGAGCTTCCCCGTCAACATGGTTCTGTCCCCCGACGGTAAATTCGTCGTGGTCACGAACTCGGGGTTTAGACAGAACCTGTCGGTGATTTCGGTTGAGACCGGGAAGGTCTTGGACCAAGCCGACTTTGGACAGGCAAGGCCAAACCGAACGGGTCTTTACTATGGTTTAGCCTTTGGGGCGGACGGCCGCATCTATGCCTCGAAGGGCGCTCTGGACCAAGTCGCAACCTTTAGTCTCTCTTCTGATGGGAAGCTGTCCGCGGGAGCTGTTTTGGACAATAAGGCTCCCGAGGGCTCAAAGATTCCCCACCACGTCGCCGGCGTGGCCGAACTGCACGGAACGTTGTTGGCCGTCAACAATCAGACCCATAAGGACAACGATCTTAAGGGTTCGTTGAGCGTTCTCGACATTGCGTCGAACTCGATTACAAAGAAGATCGTTTTGCCGGGATTTCCGTTCGGCATCGTCACCGCCAACAATAAAGCCTTTGTCACGAGCGAGCGCGACGGCGTGGTTACGGCGGTTGATATCGCGGCTGGAACGACCAAGGATATCCGCACCGGAGAAAATGCCACGGCGATTATCGCCAACCGCGACAAAACTCGGCTCTTCGTGAGCAATTCGAACTCAGACACGCTTTCCGTAATCGATGTGAAGTCTGAATCAGTCCTCAAAACCATTCTGTTGAGACCCGCAGAGCTTCGGTCCTTGCCGGGATGCACTCCGCTTGGGATCGCCCTGTCTCAGGATGAAAGAACAGCTTTTGTCGCCATGGCGGACTTGAATGCGGTTGCCGTGGTCGATCTTGACAAGGCGGCGTTGAAAGGATTCCTTCCTGCGGGCTGGTATCCAACTTCGGTCGTTGCGGTTGGCAAGCATTTGTTTGTTTCTAACGCAAAGGGCGTGAAGTCCCAAAATCCAAACGGCAAGGATGTCAAGACCTGGGGCAAATACATCCAGAACATCATTGAGGGGACGGTTGGCCGGATCGAACTCGAGCCAGCTCTGAAGGACCTGGATCGGCATACGAAGACGGTCTTGGCAACGAATCGAGCAGATGAAGGAGACTTGGCGCGACTTGAAAAAAGTTTTGTGAAACCTCCGATCGAGTACGTGATCTACATCGTCAAGGAGAATCGCACCTATGACCAGGTTCTAGGCGACCTGCCTAAAGGCAACAACGACCCTTCGCTCTGCCTTTTCCCCCGAGAGGTCACTCCAAATCAGCACGCGCTAGCTGAACGGTTTGTCCAACTTGACAATTTCCATGTCTGCGCAGAAGTCAGCGCGGACGGGTGGAACTGGTCGACGAGCGGGATGGCAAACGAATACACCTCTCGCAACAGCGTCTACAACTACAGCGGAAGAGGCCGAGCATATGACTTTGAGGGTACGAACAATGGAGTCGTCCCAGACAAGGAAGGTGTTCGTGACGTTGCCGAAGCTGCCGGCGGCTACATCTGGGACCAAGCTGCTGCACAAAAGATCAGTTTTAGGAACTACGGAATGTTCCTTAGTTTTGATGCTGGCAGCGACGACAAGCGCGAAACCAGGTTTGCGCTGGATAATGCTCCCGCTAAGAAGGTCCTTCGAGATAGCACAGAACCAAATTTCCGCCGATATGACATGGCCTACGCCGACAGCGAGGCCTGGGTGAAGCATGGCCTTGCCGCAGCTCCCAAGCAGTTGGCGACGTTTGGAACTGGGAAAGACCCCGCGCGTATGACGGCTTGGCTGCGAGACTATGATCGACTTCTAAAGCAAGGCAACGTTCCTAAAATGATGCTGGTTCGCTTAGGACGGGATCACACCTCCGGAACTTCTGCAGGCACATACTCGCCTCGCGCAATGGTAGCAGAGAACGACTATGCGGTCGGTCAGTTGGTAGAGAAGGTTAGTCAAGGCCCACTCTGGAACAAGACGGCAATCTTCATCCTGGAGGACGATGCCCAGGCTGGCTTTGATCATGTGGATGCCCACCGGTCGATTGCCTTCGTCGTGAGTCCCTACACTAAACGGAACTCGTTGGACAGTCGTTTCTACAACACGGATTCGGTGCTAAGAACTATGAGTTTGATTCTTGGCCTGAAGCCCTGGAACCAATACATCGGCACAGCGATTCCGATGAACGTCTTCGACACCAAGCTGGTGAACCCGGAGCCTTACCAAGCCATTCTTCCTGCAAAGGAGATCATCGGCGAGGTGAACAAGCCATCGGCCTATCGGTCCGCAGACTCAGATCGACTCTTCAACCGCTTTGAAGAGGAGTCGATGCCGGATATGGAGTTGAACGACATCCTTTGGGGCTTGATGAAAGGAAAGGACGCTAAACGACCAGTTACACCTGGAGCAAAGTGGCGGACGCCTTTAAAGTAGCGCCCCACATTAAGGACCTGTTGCGTTGGGCTTCGCATTGAATTGTTGAATACTGCGAAAGTGGCAGACGATTCTCTTGATGCCGTCTCAATCGCAAAGCTGTCCCCTGAAGAACTCCACAGACGGCAAGCGGAACGTGACGAAGCGGAACTCTCCGCTTGCCCCTATGCAGCGCGAGGAGACGCGAGGACATTAATTGCGCTTCGCCACCACTTTGCCAAAGCACTCACTCAGAAGCATCGGCTTACGCACTTCATTTTGGAACGCAAATCAAGTTCGGACGACTCCACCAAGGTTATCCCCGATCTGGAGTTACAACTTGCAGATGTAGAGACGAGAATCGAGAAGATGAAAGTCTGGATGCATGACCTATCGAGACGGATCGAACACGCGAAAGACGATTATGAAGCTGGAGAGTATTCCGACGAAACGCTGGAAACGGCTCGCAGGCTGCTCCGCGAACGAAGAAAGCAGATTGAGACCACGCACTCTAAGGTCGGCGAAGCAGGGGCGGGAGAGTTTGGTAGTGCCGCGGG
>JACMJO010000411.1 GCA_014380605.1 Fimbriimonadaceae bacterium
AAACTCAGTTCCGAACACCAAACACCAAATAACCCAGCAGGAAACTCCTGCTGGGCCTGAGGTTTGGTTGCGATTAGAAACTACCCGCCGCCACGTGCTTGGGGAGGATCTGCCTTAAATGGCTTTCCGCCCATCCCTTTCAGCTTTGTCGACTGGTCCGCCGTCAAAATCTTCGCAAGCTCGGTATCGAGAATCTTGTTGTTGTTCTCCAGGGATTTCTGAGAATCTTCCCTTGACATCTCCTGATTTCGAACCTTCTCCATCAGAGCCTGATTGGCTTCGCGCTGCTTAGTCTGGAGGTCGCTGATCTTGGTGATCTGCTCTGTAGTCAATCCGAGCGTCTTTTGCATTTCGGGCTGCATAACGGCCCGAGTGCCAGCAAGCTGAACTCGAATTTCGCCGAGGCGCTTGATCTGGACCTCGGTTAGGACGGTAGCAAGTTCCTTTCGGGATTCTTCCTGTCGCTTGGCCATCGCCGCGCGCTGCTCTTCGGTCATCTGGCCACCGAAGCCTCCGCCGCGATTGCCACCGCCTGCACCGCCGTTACCGCCGCCAACTGCTCCGCCGTTTCCACCAGCGCCGCCGTTACCGCCGGCACCGGCTCCGCCAGCTCCACCGTTGCCGCCACGACCTTGGCCGCCTTGTCCGCGACCCTGTCGCTGCTTGGCTTGAAGCTCATCGAGCTTGGTCTTCTGCTCAGTCGTGATTGCTAAATCGGTCTGTACATCTTTGCGGAAAGCAAGCTGCATTTCGGACTGCATACCGCCACGGCCCTGTCCGAATCCGCCGCGTCCCTGGCCTCCGCGACCCTGTCCGCCACCTTGCCCACCCTGGGCACCCGCGAAAGCTACGCATACAAGCATCGCTGTCGCACAAATCATTTTGGTTCTCATATTAATCAACAACCTCCAACGTTGCAGACGTGTCCGGTTTAGGGAAGTTCAGCGATGGGTAATCTTCCTTCATGACCTCTTCAGAACTCTTTCGACATCATCTCTCGCTAATGGGAAATCCCGATGATGGTTCGATCTACACGGAGGACGTCGTGGTAGATCTCCCCTACGCCCCGCAACACCACACCGGAAAGCTCGACGGTAAAGCCCATGTTCTACGTTTTCTAACTAATATCGGCGTGTACTTTTCCGATGTCCAGATTGGCGAGCCGACGATCTATGAAACCGGCGATCCGAACATGATCATCGCCGAGTACACGGGAGCTTCTATGTCGAAGGAAACGGGATTGCCGTACCGACAGGATTACGTCTCATTTGTGACCGTCAAGGACGGCAAAATCGCGCACATCCGCGAGTACTACAATCCAATCAAGGTCTTGGTAGCCACCGGCGAGATGACTGAACCCGGCTCCGATTAATAGTCCCGGCTGCGAGAGGATCGAATCACCTTGGTGCGTTGGAGAAAATGTTATGACCGCTATGAAATCAGATTTGCTCGTTCGAAAAGCCCGACCGGAAGATAATGACCGACTCGCTACCATCTGCTTCGAAGCATTTGGCGGAATTAACGCAACTCACAACTTTCCACCGGACTTTTCAAATTTGGAGATTGTCCAAGGCTTTATGGGCTTTATCATTTCTGCCCCATTCGTCGAGTCCTTCGTCGCCGAGCAAGATGGAAAGGTGGTCGGCAGCAGCTTCCTCTGGCCCGGAGCCGAGATTTCCGGCGTTGGACCAGTCACAGTCGATCCTTTGAAACAGGGCTCGGTAGGCCGGACCCTGATGGAAGCAACCATTGCGAAGTCCGATGAACTCGGCCAAAAGGGCGTGAGGTTGGTTCAAGCCGCATTTAACCGCACGTCGATGGCTTTGTATGCAAAGCTTGGCTTTGACGTGAAGGAACCCTTGGTTTGCCTAAACGGACCCTCGATCGGCAAGTCGATTCCCGGCTACTCCGTGCGCAAACCAACGCCGGAGGACATTCCCGGCGCGGAAGCAGTCTGCCGACGAGTTCATGGCCATGATCGCACCGGAGAATTCGCGATGTCGATTGAGAATGGCACAGGCAGAGTTGTCGAGAGCGAAGGAAAGATCGTGGGGTACACCACCGATACCGCCTTCTTTGGGCATAGCGTTGCCGATTCTAACGAAGCGATGTCCGCTCTGCTTGGCGCGGCGGAGGCATTCTCCGGCCCGGGAATTTTGGTGCCATCAAGAAATGGCGAACTGTTCCGATGGTGCCTAGCTCACGGCCTTAAGATTGTGCAGCCGATGACCTTGATGGCGAAAGGTTGGTATCAAGAACCACGGGGCGCCTTCCTCCCGTCGATCCTGTTCTGATTCCTTTGCAACCGATTGGGAGGGCTCCGCGATACTGAACGCTCGACAAGCCGCGAATACGGGAACGGGAGTCAAGCCCAAAGCGCCGCAGGTTCAGTAGCGAGTGTCCGACAATTTCATTACTCCCGACTGTGTTTCCTAGGGATTGGGATCGGGAATGACGACTACGACCCCCGCACCCTCAAATACGCATTGATCTTGTCCCGAGTCTGGCGACGTTGGGCGTCCGTGGCGTTTGCTCCCAGTCCAACTGGGTTGCCGTCAACGTCGTGGAGGTGCACCACCGGCGTCGGCTTCTTGGAAGTCTTGTTGCTGGAGACCTGGGCGATCTGCATCTCGACAATCTCGGCAGAGGAATCCGCGCCCAGTTTGTAAGTGCGGTCCTTTCGCCAGGGCCCAAGAGTTTTGGTGACGGTGAGCTCCCTTCCCTCCAGCCGAATGTGCTCCGAAGCTCCCGCGTTATACGCGGCGATCCACATGCCGATCCCGGCGAAGAAGAAGATCGCGTAGAACGCAAGCATCGCCAGCGCGGCGAGTCCAAAAGCTTGGTACATCCCGCCGATCATCAGGGTCGCATGGAAGGCAGTAAACGCATTCCAACCCAAGCCAAAGATTCCCAACCCGATAGCCGCGCCTTTGTTTCCCGGTGCGACCTTCATTTCAAGCACATCCGGAATAACCGCGTTCGTGTCTAGCCCGACTTCCTTCCGAGCCATTCGCTCGGCGAGTTTCTCGTTCACAGCGTCCAGGTTCGCGATCCCTTCCGGGTCGCCCGGTTTCAGCATCGCCAACTGCTTGCGATAGTCGGATTCGATGGAGTCTAGTTGCCCGATCGCCGCTTCAAAGGTTCGAATAAGATCGGAATCGGTTTCCGAAATCTCCGCGAGGCGGCCCTGAAGCGTGCGCCCTTCAGCTTGCAGTCGCTGCGAATCTTGAATTCGCTCTCGGACCTCTGGTTCGGTGAGAACCTCAGTGTTCATCAGAAGCGGGGCAAATCGGGCAACCCAAGCGTTCGCCTCATCGCGAACCTGCTCTGAGTTGGATTCCTGAAAGCCCTGCACGGTCTAGATTATTGCCCGGATTCCTTAGAGCTTCACCGGCTTGCCCGTCTTTGCCGACTCGTAAATGGCATGAATGATCTTGATGTCCTGCAGTCCCATTTCACCCGGCGTCTTGTTCGTCTTTGCGCCGGTTCGAATGCAGTCCGACAGATGGTCCATCTGAGATGCCCATTGATTGCCTGGGTTAGGAGTGATCGGTTGGCGAGTTTGGAAGTTGTGTCCACCGTAGCCGGTTGCATTTTCAGCCGTTAATCGGCCGCGAGTTCCCAGCACCTCATACCGATTGACGCCTGTCCAAGAGTAGCTGCTGCTGCCCATCGCGTGGAGTCCGGATGGGAATTTGAAGGTGTAGTGGACGGTGTCCTCAACCTCCTTGAATCGGTCGTCTCCGGGAGGGTTGCTGATGGTGGCGTAGACCTCGGTCGGCTCTTCCCCAGACAGGTACCGCAGAGCCTGGACGCCATAGATGCCGATGTCGTACATCGAGCCTCCCCCGCCTCGCTTCTTTTCCAATCTCCAAGAACCTCGGCCCATGCTGAAGCCCATCGAGGTGGAAATGCTGCGGAGGACCCCGAGCTCGCCCTTGCGGCACATCTCGATCGCGCGGAGGTTATGAGGCTCATAATGGCTTCGATAACCGATCTGAAGGAGCTTGCCCGCTTTCTTACACGCATCGATCATCTCCTGGCATTCCGCAACAGAGTTGGCCATCGGCTTCTCGCAGCAGACATGCTTGCCGAGGTTTGCGGCTCTCAGTGTGAAGTCGCGGTGGGTTCCGGGAGGGGTGATGATGTAGACCACCTCGATCTCCGGGTTGTCTTTGATCGCGTCCATCTGGTCGTAGGTATAGCGATTCTTGGCGTCGATCCCGTACTCCGCGCCCAACCTCTCCAGCTTTGCCGGAGTGCCACTAATGAGAGCGACCGGCTTACTGAGCTTGCAGAACTTCATGTTGGGCAAGATTTGGTTGGTGGCGTACCCGCCCAGGCCCAAAATTGCCCAGCCAACCGGTTTAGCCGAAGGCTCCTGAAACAACCTCGGCATGCTCACAGCCAAACCAGACGCGGCCATTCCTTGAAGTAATTCACGACGACTGATATCGATGTTCTCCACGGA
>JACMJO010000412.1 GCA_014380605.1 Fimbriimonadaceae bacterium
AAAAAGTAGGGCACGAAGCTGCCTCCAGACGCGCCGTCTGGAGGCTCTACATCGGCCGCAACGATGCACTCCAGACGGAGCGTCTGGAGGCAGCGAAAGAAGTCACGAAACTTTCAGTCCTATCCAAAGTTAGGACCATGCAACCCTGCCTGATTCCGCTTCGTTGGCTGTATACTTGCATCAAGCAAAGCGACCCGAAGGAGAACCAACTGATATGAGTCTGTGGGAAAAGATCAAAGGCGAATTTATTGACATCATTCAGTGGACTGATGACACTCAGGACACGATGGTGTATCGCTTCGAGCGATACGGCAACCAGATTAAGAATGGAGCCCAGCTCACCGTTCGCGAATCGCAAGTCGCGGTATTCGTCAACGAAGGCCAAATCGCCGACGTCTTCCAGCCTGGCATGCACACGCTCTCGACCGAGAACATGCCGATCATGTCCACCCTAAAGGGTTGGAAATACGGATTTAACTCCCCGTTCGTTGCCGAGGTTTACTTCGTTAACACCAAGCGGTTCACCGACCTCAAATGGGGCACCATGAACCCAATAATGATGCGAGATCAGGACTTCGGCATCGTCCGAGTCCGGGCCTTTGGCTCCTACACGATCTCCGTCAAAGACGCCGCCATGTTCCTGAAGAACGTGGTTGGAACCGACGGCGAATTCACGAAGGATGAGATCGTCGGCCAGATTCGAAACGTCATCGTCTCGAAGTTCAGCGACGTTATCGGCAACGCCAAGATTCCCGTCCTCGACCTTGCTGGAAAGTATGGCGAGATGGGCAGCTTCTTGGTCGAGCAGGTTCAGCCATCGGTCGATGAATACGGCCTTCAGCTCCACCAGATGCTTATCGAGAACATCTCCCTCCCACCCGAGGTCGAGGAAGCGATCGACAAGCGATCGAGCATGGGCGCCGTCGGGAACCTGGACAACTACATGAAGTACCAAGCCGCTCAGGGTATCGGTCAAGGCGGAGGCACCATGGGCGACGCAATGGGCGCAGGCATCGGATTCGCAATGGCGGGCCAGATGGCAAACAACATGGCCAACCAACAAGCAACGGCGGGCGCGCCTCCTCCGGTACCAACTGAGTTGAGCTATTTCATCGCGGTAAACGGCGCTCAGACCGGACCTTTCCCAATCTCCCAGCTAACCCAGCAAGCCGCTTCCGGTGAATTCACCAAGGACTCGTTGGTTTGGAAGAATGGAATGGCCGCCTGGTCGGCCGCTGGCCAAGTGCCTGAGTTGGAAGTTGTTTTCGGAGCCATTCCCCCACCCCTTCCTCCTCAATAAATGAGCGATACTCCAAAAGTAGTCGCCGCCACGGAAAAACGGTTTCCGTGCCACAACTGTGGGGCAAAGCTCGCCTTTGCCCCCGGAACTTCCGTTCTCAAGTGTCAGTATTGCGGCTTTGAAAACGAGATTCCGCAATCGGCAGAAGAGATCGAGGAGCTCGATTTCCATGCCTATCTGGAGATCGCCCGAACCGAGTCGGTTGCCGACGTCGAGCAGACCGTCAAATGCTCTGCCTGCGCGGCTGAGTTCACGGCCCGCGGCGATGCGACATCCGACTCTTGCCCCTTCTGCGGCTCCCATTCGATCATCGCCGTCGCCGCCGAAGTCCGCATTCGTCCCAAATCCCTGCTTCCATTCAAATACAAGATGGAAGAAGCCCGGACAGCCTATGAAAACTGGCTTAAAAAGTGCTGGCTTGCGCCCAACGATCTTAAGAAGTTCGCCCGGGAGACCGGCGGCCTTCAAGGGATGTACATTCCTTACTGGACCTACGATTCCAACACCACCACTTGGTATCAAGGAATGCGTGGCGAGCATTACTACTCGACCGAGACCTAAGAGGATTCCAATGGCAACAACCAGACTCTGCAAGTTCGCCACACCCAGTGGTTCCCCGCTTCCGGAACGGTTTTCAACCAGTTCGACGACGTGCTCGTCAATGCTACCGATGCGGTAAATCCCGAGTTCGCCCAAGCCATGCAGAACTGGGATCTTCCCTCGTTAGTCGGCTACCAGGACGAGTACCTGTCCGGGTTCAGAACCGTTCGGTACAAGACAGGCCTAGAAGAAGGTTTCTCGGCGGCTCAAGGCATGATGCAACCGACCATCGACCAAACGATTCGGTACGACATCGGCGGCGATGAGCAACAGATTAGCGACAAGAAAACCCAGTACGATGACATTACGTTCAAGCACATCTTGTTGCCGGTCTGGCTCGGCGCTTACAAGTTCCGGGACAAGACCTACTCGTTCCTGGTGAATGCACGAAATGGCGAAGTGAAGGGCCACGCACCGATTTCACCGTGGAAGGTAGCTGGCCTGGTTATCCTTGGCCTGCTCATCATCGGCGCGATTATCTACTTTAGCAAGAAGTAAGAGTTAGAACTCGATAACGCCGCGGGTGCTCTCGCCGGAGAGCATGTCTTTGTAGGCTTTGTTGATGTCGCTAAGGCCGTATCGATGGGAGACCAGTCGATCCAAGGGGAGTTTGCCTTCTAGATACATCTGGGCATACAGGGGAAAATCTCGATGGGCGTCGCAGGTCCCGTAGTAAGAGCCCATCACCGTCTTCTCCTCGCGCACCAATCGAGCGCCGGGAATGTTGGTTGCCGAACCGTTGGGCGAGAGGCCGCTAAAGATCACGGTCCCTCCCGGTCTGGCGATCTCGACTGCTAATTCCTGAAGCTCGGGCTTCCCTACCGCTTCGAAAACATAATCCGCCCCCCGGCCGCCAGTTAGCTCCTTGATTGCCGAGACGTCCTCATGCCCTATGTGCGCGCCAACGTCGATCGCGGCTATCCTGCGCGACCAAAGTGGATCGACGGCAATGATTGGATAAGCCCCTGCAAGCTTGGCGCCCATGACGGTTGAAAGGCCGACGCCGCCGCATCCCAGAACGACGACGCTCGATCCTTTCTGAACCTTGGCGGTGTTTAGGACGCTTCCGACGCCTGTGGCGACGGCACAACCGATCACGGCGGCCATCTCAGGCTCTAGATGCTCCGGCATCTTTACGCAACACTTGGCAGGAACGACGCAGTATTCGGCGAAGCACGCGAGGGCCGAGTAGTGGTAGATCGGCTTACCATTCTTGGAAAGGCGGGTAGTGCCATCGATCATCGTGCCCGCCCAGATCGGGTCCACGTAGGTGCTGCATAGGGCCGGACGGCCAGCATTGCAATAGAAGCAAGTCCCGCAGCTTGGCGCCCAGTTAAGGGCAACCAGGTCATCGATCTCAAATCCTTCAACGCCTTCGCCGATGGTTTCAATGATCCCTGCTCCCTCATGTCCAGCAACTAACGGGAACGGATGTTTGGTGTCGCCAGTGACCAAGTGCCAGTCGCTATGGCAGACGCCAACTGCTTCGACCTTGACAAGTACTTCTCCGGCCCGCGGCAGTTGGAGCTCCACTTCCTCGATCCGGAAGGGTTCGTTGGGAGCGTATAAGACGGCCGCGCGAATTGTCATGGTCCGGGCAATTCTAGACCTTTTCGGCAACCAAGATCATGCTGTTCTAAAGGTTAGGAAACGCCTGACCTCCGAAAGCGGAGTGTGATGATCCACCCATTGGCCGCTGACAAAGCCAAGTTATTCGCAGGACCGTAGTTCGGCATTTCTTCCAATAGCCAGGAAATGAGGCGGCAGAGACATCCTGCCGCCAAACTCAATCTGCGCTTATTTCGACTTACGTCGTCGAATCAAAGCAAGGACGCCGATCCCAAGGGCCGCCATCGTTGCGGGCTCGGGCACGGGAGCCGAAAAACCCTGAACCACGATCACCTGATTACTTCCACCAAACGTGGAGAACAGGAAGTCGCCGGTGAGCGGATCGATAAACGCGCCCTCAGCACCGGAGAGTCCAGTCATGAAGTCTCTCCTTGTCGCAAAAATTGGATTTCCCTGAGCATCGATATCGTATGCCGCGATGTTTCCGACGCTCCACTCCGATACCAACATGCTCTGGACTCCAAACAGTGCCGAGCCTTGAGGCACGTAGACAAAGCCTTCCGGACCCCCAATAATTGTGTCGGCTAGAGTCGCACTGTCCAGGTTATATGTGCCTACGCCATCTGCGGAGAACAAGACATCGTAGAAGCCGCCCGTGCTAAATGAAACGGCCTTCATGCGACCAGCGCCATTGAAGCCGGCCGGAACAAAGTTCAGGGCTCCGAGACTGGAAGCGATGCCGATACCGCTTACGTCGTCGTTCCGATCAGGACTGGAGCTTCCAAGCTTGAACTGCATGATCGCGTTATTTGGGAAGCCAGCGGCAAAGAGAACGTTGCCTGGTCCATAAGCAAGACCGCCATCGATCTGAGGCGCAGTCGCAAACAGGGTCGCGGAGCCACTGAAGCCTGTGATATGGTTGTTTCCGTCGCGAGTGACCCCGATCGAATAGATCGCACCCGCAGCACCATTCGCCGCGCCACCGATGAGCAACGTGTTGGGGTCGTCAAACTTTAAAGTAAGCCCGCCGTAGCTTGTTGGAAGGTCCGGGACGCTCCCCAGACTGGTGTAGCTATAGTCGCCAGCATAAAACGGGTCGATGGTTTGGGCAAAGCTGAGCACAACAAAACCGCTCGCTAGTACAGCAAAAGATCCTCTCAAAAACATAAAACTCCTCCGCAACTTTGTTTTAGCACATCAGTTTAAACTGCGAGAGAAGTCTTAACGAAATCTTTTAACTTTCTGTAAAGTCCAGGTCGTAAGCTGTCTACTTCTTGCCCGCGGCCATTTGCTCGACGAAGTCACCGAAGTATGGTCGGGAGTCCCAAGGGCCGGGGGCGGCTTCGGGGTGGTATTGGATGCTGGAGGCTTGGAGGTCCGGAACTCGGATGCCTTCGACCGTGCCATCGTTCAGGTTCAATTGAGTCACTTCGGCGCCCGTACCTTCCAGTGACTTGGGATCGACCGCGTAGCCGTGGTTTTGGGAGGTGATGGTGACTTTGCCGGTGGAGAGGTCTTTTACCGGATGGTTTGAGCCGCGATGACCGAACTTCAGCTTGAAAGTCTCGCCTCCGATCGCATGACAGAGAAGCTGGTTGCCGAGGCAGATGCCGAACATTGGCTTCTTGCCGAGTAGGTTCTTGACCGTCTCGATTACGGGACCCAGCCGGGCCGGATCGCCAGGGCCGGGGGATAGGAGGATGCCGTCGGGGCGGTAGGAGAGGACCTCATCAGCAGAAGTGCCAGCGGGGAGAACGATCGAGCGACAACCGGCGACGGAGAATCGACGGAGGATGTTGTATTTGAGGCCGCAATCCAGCACGACGAGGGTGTGTTTGTAGGAGCCCATCGGTTCGTTGATCGGCTCTTTGCCGGTCACACCCCAGGCATAGGGGGCCTTGGTGGTGACGCTGTAGACGAAATCCTGCTCATCGTAGCCGGTTGCCTTCTTGATGGCCTCGAAGCCTTGGTCGGGATCGTCGGCAATCGCGCCCGTGGTGACTCCGGCAGAGCGGATTTTCTTGGTAATCGCTCGGGTGTCGAGTCCCTGGATGCTGACGGTTCCTCGCTCTTCCAGGAGATTGTGAATGGACTTGGTGGCTCGCCAGTTGCTGGGAACCTCGCAGGCCTCGCGAACGATTAGGCCCGTGGGCTGGATACGATCGGATTCGAAATCGTCATCGTTGATACCGTAGTTGCCGATGAGCGGGTAGGTAAGGAGGACGATTTGGCCCGCATAGGAGGGGTCGGTGAGGATTTCTTGGTAACCGGTCATTCCGGTATTGAATACAACTTCACCGGTGGTGACTCCGGAAGCGCCTAGGGGCAGGCCCTGGTAGATGGTGCCGTCGCTGAGGACGAGATAGCGTTTCAAGCTAAGACGGGATTGTACCTTTTGGGAAGTCGGAAGTCACAGCTTCCTGAGTTCGATCTTTCTCTTGATCACCGCGCCAGCCTCGACGCCTCCGTTTTTTGTCCAAT
>JACMJO010000413.1 GCA_014380605.1 Fimbriimonadaceae bacterium
CGTTTGGGCAACCGATTCGGGCATCGAGAGTTCCGCGAGGATGTCGACGGCAGTTAGCATCGCGCCCAAATCGTCGTACTTGGTAGGGCGACGGAACAGGACTGCTCGCCCGGCAGGAAGAAGGTCGTCCCACTTCTTGAGCGCCTCGTCCAGGCTGTGGCCCTCCAAGTCGAACTCGGTCGGCAAGCCCACGATGGCGGCGAGACTTGGCTTTTCTTGACCGGGTTCTTTGGGGATCGCGACCTTTTCACCGTTGTCGACGATGTCGATGACGATGCAGTCGGTCTTGTCGCTATGCCTCACCGCTTCCCTTCTAGCGTCCGCATCCACAAGTCCATCGATCGTATTGGGAAGGACCCTCAGTCCGCGTCCAATCATCTGAGTGTAGAGAGCCCAGCTTTGGGTTGGGCGGAGCATGAGCACGCAGGAGACATCGGGAAGGTCGAAGCCTTCGGTCGCGATGTCCACGTTCGTCAGAACCTGAGTTTTTCCATTTGCGAACCGCTGGAGGATGGCGTCTCGCTGAGGAGTCGGTAAAGACCCGTTCACCGATTCACAACTGGCGCCTCTGGCCCGGAAAAGATCGGCTACATCGTCGGCGTGCTTGATGCCAGAGCAAAAAACTATCGTTCGTCGGTCTCCGGCAACTTCGGACCAGTGCATGTAAGCGGCCTCATTGCGCTCCTCCGTGTTGACGGCGTCTTGAAGTTGGCGAGCGTTGTAATCGCCGTGTTGGACCCTTACTCGCGAAAGGTCGATCCCGGTCGCCACTCGATAGCCACGAACATCGGCGAGCCAGCCTTCTTGGATGGCTTCGCGCAGGCTGTAGGTGAAAGCAACATCCTGAAAAATCGCCTCATCGGTGCCGTGAAGTTGACGATTGTCCATGCGGTGGGGGGTTGCCGTGACCCCGACGGTAAACGTCTGATCCTCATAGCACCCGAACCTACGCATGGCCTGTTGGTAAGTTGATGCGGCGGCATGATGGGCCTCGTCGATGATCACCAGACCAGGATTGAATTCGCCCAAGCGTTTTGAATCTGGCCGCCCCAGGGATTGGATGCTTCCAACCACGACATCGGCATCGCCCCGCAAGGACATCCCGGCGCCTTCAATGGCAACGTCCAGGTGGTCATTCTGAAGGCCTATTCGACGATATGCCTGGTCGAGGAGTTCGCGTCGATGTGCGAGGACCAGGGACTTTTGAGTCGGCTCTTGGTGGTGGGAGCCGATGAGCGCGCTGAACAGTGTTGTCTTGCCCGTCCCTGTCGGCATCACGACCAGCACTCGCTTCATGCCCTGGTCCCGGCAGGCAAGAAGTTGGGCCAATGCTTGCGCCTGATAAGGACGCAGCACCACAGGTGAGGGCAAAAGGCGCAAGGGGGCGCGATCTTCCGTGAACATGGATATCCGAAGCTGAATTCCGAGCCGACCTTGGCTCAGGGAATCAGGTTACCGGAGAAGAGGACGTTAGAGGGAGCCTTCTCACTGCGACTTTTTTGGCATGAAGTGAGTACTTCCGCTAGGATCGCCGAATTTATTCGGCCAGCATGATTGGATCTTCCTCGGACTCTCGAGAGGTAGCGGGATGACTTCAGAACGAACCATCCGACGGCTACAATGGGACCACTTCACTCATCCTCCTCATCCTGATCCACTGGCGGGTGATAGAGACCATCGGGGAAGGGGCGCTTGGGGAAGACTGAGTACCAAACCGCTTGAGTCACGGTCTTTGCGTGAGCACGGTCGATGTCGGACAGATCGAGCTTTCCGGAGGCGATCGCCAACTCCCGTTGTATACCAGTAAGGGTCTTGGGATCGGGATTCATCTCGTCCAAAGGAACGATGTTCTTCTTCGCGATGTATGGCGCGAGATCAGCCTTCTCGGTGAAGCAGGCGCTGAGCGGCATTCCGGTGCGATCGAAGCGGTTCATCGGCGGAATCCCGAGGATCAGACCCAGAGTCCTCACGAACGAGGTGTGGTTATACATCTCGCTCACAACCTTTCCACGCTGGGTGTGAGGCGAAATGCAGAAGGCGACAGATCTATGCCCATCCACATGGTCTACACCAAGTTGGGAGTCATCTTCGATTACCAGAATCAGCGTGTCTTTCCAGAACTGGCTCTTGGAGATCGCCTCCACCATTCGGCCGAGGGCGAGGTCATTGTCCGCGACCGCGGCCCTAGGAGTTGGCATTCCCGCTCGGGTCCCCGCTGTGTGGTCGTTGGGTAGGAGCATGATCGTGAGATCAGGCATCTTGCCTGCCTTTTCCCACTGCTTGAGCTCTGCCAGGAACTGGTCGGCTCTCCACTGGTCGGAGATGATGGAGGGGAAGCCGATGAAGTTTGGATGCAGGTGGGGACGCAGCGCGGCGTTATCGGTGTGGGCCTCGATGATCATCGAGTTCTTGCCCGATTTGTAATCCTCCCAAGCTTCCTTCCAAGTAGGAGCCTTGTTAGTTGCCGGGTTGATTACCTTGGGGCGATTCACGAATTC
>JACMJO010000414.1 GCA_014380605.1 Fimbriimonadaceae bacterium
TGTCGACCAAGGTTTCCGTTACCACCAAATCCCGGTACCACTTCCGATCTGCCGGGACCACATACCAAGGCGCATGACCGGGATTGCACTTCGTAAGCGCGGCGTTGTAAGCATCCGTGTACTCTTCCCATGAGGTCCGCTCCTGCCAATCGCCCGCATTCAGTTTCCACGCCTTTGCAACCTCTTGCTCCCGTGCGAGCAGTCGCTGTTCTTGCTCCTCCAATGAGATGTGGAGACAGAACTTGACGATGATGGTGCCATTTTCAGCGAGAAGCTCCTCGAACTCGTTGATCTGATCGTAACGCTTCGACCACACCTCCTTCGGCACGAAATTATGCACCCGCACAATGAGCACGTCCTCGTAGTGGCTTCGATTCAGGATGCTGATCTGCCCTTTTGCCGGCGTGTGCTTATGGATTCGCCACAGGTAGTCGTGGGCCAACTCGTCCGGACTCGGAGCCTTAAAGCTGGCGACATGGACTCCTTGGATGGAAACGAATCGACTCAGACCTCGCATAGCCCCATCTTTGCCCGCCGTGTCTCGCCCTTGAAGGACGATAAGCAAACTATGGGTTCCGGCGGCGTAGAGAAGCTCCTGAAGCTCATCGAGCTCTTTGCCAAGCTCAAGCGTCTTGGCGATGCCTTGCTCCTTGGTCATCCCCCCATCGACCCGAGTATCGATCTTGCGAAGGTCGGCGCTACCGAATATCTTGTGAACGTTGCTCATTTTCGAAACAGGGCTCCCTCGAAGTTCGGGTGGTTGAACATCAGGTCGTGATCGTGGGGAATTTGCAAGGCTTCAACAAGTCGCCAGTTGAACTGCCAGCCCTTATCCTTTGAAAGTTTCTGAGCAAAGTTGAAGACGGCGTGTCCGCGTTGAAGCCGGCCGCCGCCCTGGACCATGGCCTCCGCACTGTCGTCGAAGTACTCGTCCGGCCCATTGTCGTCCGTTCCGAGATAGAGGGTAAGGGGTTGAGCAAGATACTGGCGGGTCGCCCTCTCGTTTGCCAATTCCGTTGGAAGTCCGCCATAGCCGTAGCCGAACTTCTGATCCGTCGTAGGAAACAGCTCCGATCCCGGGTTGGCGGCGACGATAGAGAAAGCGCCCGAGTCGTAGAAGGCGCACATCCTTACTAAGAACTGACCTCCGGCCGAGTGGCCGATGAGGGCAAACGGGAGTTGGGGCTTGCCTTCTTTGGCGCGAATCTCATTGACGATCCGATTGAGGAAATTGTAGGTCCAGGACTCGCGAGGAGTGGGCTTGCCTTGCTCGTCCAGTATGCCGCCCCGGTGGTAGCGGCGACTGGGGAATCGTTTATCGTCGAACAGCGGTGCGGCAATGAGCACGTTCAGCTTATCCGCCATCGCGATCGCGTGGTCGCGATACTCCTCAGCATTGCGCAACGTACCGTGACAGACTATGACCAAGGGACCGCCGTTGTACTTCTTGGGCTTGTAGGTAAAGACCTGGATGGGCTCTTTAGGGTCAGGAAGCGTGAAGGAACCTTTTCCGGAGGGGACAGCAGTCATTGCTAGAACCGCCGCGGCGACGATGAGGGGCATGATCAGAGCATACACGCTGGCAAGCTATCTGCTACCGTTTCTTCTTTTGGGTCTCAAGGTAGTTGGACTTCGAGACCTCATCTATTTGGCAATAAAGCGCATAGGATGGTTTGAAGCCCAGGACTACCGTGCCCGTCGGCCCGTTACGATGCTTGGCGATGAGCACCTCGGCCGCTTCCGGCACATTGGGATCGATCTCTTCCGGGTTATAGGACTCTTTGGCTTCATAATACTTGTCCCGATATAGGAACATCACCAAGTCGGCTTCGGCCTCGATCGAGCCTGATTCACGAATATCCGATAAGCCCGGACGCTTGTCATCTCGGTTCTCAACGCCTCGATTAAGCTGAGACAAGGCAACGACCGGCACCTTCAGTTCCTTAGCCATCGACTTCAAAGCACGGGCAATTTCCGAAATCTCTTGGGTTCTATTTTCCGTTCGCTTGCTACCCCGCATGAGCTGAAGGTAGTCCACCACAACCAAAGAAAGGCCTGATTCTGCCTTCAGGCGACGACACTTTCCTCGCATTTCCAAAGGCGTCACATCAGATGCGTCGTCAATGTAAATGGGAAGAGAATATAGATCGTCGCAAGCGTCTGCCAGCTTCTTGTAAGTATCCATCCCAAGGTTCGGATTCTTAAGGACATGGCTGCTTACTTGGCTAACCATGGACACCATTCGGCGAACGAGCTGGTTGCCACTCATTTCTAGGCTGAATACGGCGACGGCGCCTTGCTCCTTACGCGCGGCCTCCAGCACAAAGGAGAGCGCAAACGAGGTCTTGCCCATCGACGGCCTTGCGCCGAGGATCACTAGGTCGCCAGGGTAGAAGCCGGTTGTCATGTTGTCGAGATCGGGGAAGCCGCTTGAGATGCCCACCATCGGCTCGCCCGTCTCGATGATATGGTCGACATCGACGAAGAACTCCTTCGCCAGCGAACTAACATGCTGGAAGTAAGTGCCCAACCTTCGGCGTCCAACCTCGAAGACGAGTTGTTCAGCTTTGTCTACTTTTTCATCGGCATTTCCCTGGTCGGCGTCATGAACCACGCCCACGATATCCCGGCCCGCATTTTCGAGCCGACGCAGAGTGGATTTATTCTGAACTTCTTTGGCGTAAAAGGTGGCGCTGGACGGGCTCGGAACATACTCTGCAACTTGGATCAGGTAGTCCTCTCCTCCAATCACATGCAGGACCTCTCGATCACGCAACTCTTGGATTACGAACTCAAGATTGGGTGGCTTTCCGTTATTGACAAGTTGGCGGATGGCCCGAAATATGTCGCGATGAGCCGGACGATAAAAGTCGTCAGTATCCAGAATAGCGAGAACTTCCTCCGCCGCTCGCTCATCTAACATCATGGATCCAAGCGTGCTCATCTCCATTTCAAGGGAGTGCAGGGGGACTAGTTCTTCGGTGGCGAGGCGCAAAGTTATTCTCCGAACGCATGCCGATTGTATCACGGTTTAGTAGACATACTTACACACAACTACCCTCTGATAACAACGGGAAAAGATGGGGACAAGTCCTCGCCTGAGTTCTGTGAAAAGCTCCACTCCTTTGGTTCAAAGTCGTGGATAAAAATCTGAGATTGAAATGTAGCCTGGGCTCAGTCCGGATTCGATAGTCCGTAATTGCGACAGTCCTGTCGCACTCACCGAGGTGTGAACAGGTGATGGTGCTCGTGGCCAACAAGACGATCCGTGAGACTCTCGATCGAGTGCTCCTTTTCGTTGATCTTGCCCGCCTTCGTTCGGTCCGCCGACTTAAGCAGATCCTTCCAACGCAGCCGCTCCGCTTTGAATGCCGCAAGGTGTTCCTCCCATGGGACCAGCTCATAGGACTTCCGCTCGAAAAGCCGCCAAGGATGGAGCAGCTTTAACCGAGGACGTTGCCTCTGCTCAAACGCAATGCAGGCCTCCAGCCAAGTTTCTTGGCAAGCCCTTAGATGGGCAAGGGTTCGATGACGCGAATGGACGCAGCGAGACGCACTAGGATCGGGCTCAGCAGGTTCCAAGGCATAGATGTATCTCTCGTGCTCATCCATTCGATGCAGACAGTCTTGCCACTCGGTCTCGGTCATGCGATAGGCAATTTATAGCTCTAGTCACTTTCAAAAATCTACGTAAACCGTTTGATAAGAGTGTCGAATCTAAGTTCGCAGCAACTTTGTCGAAGGCTCGGCCATAAAGAAGGATTGCGACTCAAAACCCTTGTCCGATCCCTTTCGCTTAGACTTGTGATAGTCGCCTTTTGAGTCTAAATGCCAAGCCTTCACGTTGTCCTTAAGGCAAGTCGCCAGCACGTGGTCTCGAATGTGGGCGGCAAGGTCGGGCTGTTCGACTGGGCAAAGGACCTCGATTCTGCGGTCAAGATTACGCCTCATGAGGTCGGCGGAGCCAATGAGAACATCGGGAGTCCCGTCATTATCAAAGTAGAAAATGCGGCTGTGCTCGAGGAACCGGCCAACGATCGATACCACCCGGATGTTCTCGCTCATCCCAGGAACCCCAGGGCGAAGGCAGCAGATCCCGCGCACAATAAGGTCAATCTGAACCCCAGCTTGGCTCGCTAAGTAGAGAGCTTCGATGACCTCCGGATCGACCAAGGAGTTAAGTTTGAATATAATTCGACTCCCTAACTTCTTCCTGTGGTTTTCGACTTCCCTCTCTATACGTGACAAAATGCCCTCTCTGAGGTTGATCGGTGCCACTAAGAGTTTGCGATAGTTGCTCTGTTTACTGAAACCCGTTAGGTAGTTGAATAATTCTGAGATATCCTGAGTAATGGAAGGATCGGTGGTAAACAGGCCAAAGTCTGTATAAAGTCGAGCAGTTACAGGATTGTAATTTCCAGTTCCTATATGCGCATAGCTTCTTATCCCATTCCTCTCACGTCGCACGATTAGACAAAGCTTGCAGTGGGTCTTCATCTCGGCAAAGCCGTAAGTAACGTGGACGCCAGTGCGCTCAAGGGTCCGTGCCCAGACAAGATTGTTGCTTTCGTCGAATCGCGCCTTCAGTTCAACCATCGCCGCGACCTGTTTCCCATTTTCGGCCGCATCGAGGAGCGACTCGACTATAGGCGACTCGGAACCGACCCGATAAAGCGTCTGCTTAATCCCTATCACGGTAGGATCTGTCGCCGCCGAGTCCACAAACGTCTCTACCGTGCGGAATGAGTCGAACGGGTGGTGGACAAGGACATCTTTAGCGCCCACTGCTTCGAAAATCTGCTCGCTGGCCCCCAATTCCTCGGCAAGGAATGGGTGGTGAGGAGGATATCGAAGGGCCGGCCGGTCGATCTTAGACATTTGCCAGAAGACGTCCATCCCGATTAGTCCATCGACGACGAAGAGATCTGCATCATCAAGCTTCAATATCCCCATCAAAATCTTTCGAATCCGCTTGGGCATGCTGCTCGATACTTCAAGCAAGACCGGATCGCCGAAACGCCTAAGCTTTAGGGTCTCCTCAATCGTTGAGATAAGGTCGGCGGCTTCAAGTTGCCGAATTTCCACGTCGGCGTCTCGGATGACGCGGAAGATGTGGGAAGCAATTACCTTGACGCCCGGAAACAGGTAGCGGAGATTCTCAGCAATAATCTCCTCAAGAAGCACGTATTCATGCTTCCGACCTGGGAGCCTAACCGCCCTCGGCACGATGGTCGGCACCTTAACCCTCGCCAGCTTAGTCTCCGTGTTGGTATCACTCAACTCGATCACCAAGTTTAGGGACCGGTTCGAAATGAACGGAACGCTAGGGGCCGGATGGAGGATGAGGGGCGTGCAAAGCGGGAATATCTCCTTGTAGAAGAAGTCTTCCAACCCCTTCTTTTGCTTGGTGTTCAAGTCTGTATAGCTTCGGATAACAATGCCCGATTTGGCCAGTGCCGGCCTGAGCTGTTTCTCAAAGACATCGCTCGCTCTTTGCCGAAGCGGTTTGGCGGCGTGACTGATAATGCCCAATTGTTCATTTGGAGTCAGGCCATCGGGGGACTGTTCTAGGAAGCCGCTTTCAAACTGCTCGATGAGGCCCGAGACCCGAACCATATAGAACTCGTCCAAGTTCGCTTCAAAGATGGCCAGGAACTTGAGCCGCTCCAATAGGGGGTTCTGATCGTTGACGGCCTCTTCGAGGACCCGTTTATTGAACTGGAGCCAACTCAGTTCCCGATTGATATAGCGAGCGTTTTCGAGTTGGGTTGCCGCAGGTGTTGCCGCCCTCAAGGCGTCTGCCCTTTGACTCTTCCCTTCGCCATCTCCAAAATCGCACCTTCTCTCACGCCGAACTCGCTTATCATGATCTCGGTTAAGTTGAACCGCTCCATCAGTGCTTCATACACCATTGCACCCGGTAAAAGGGTGCTTGCCCGCTTAGGCTTAACATTAAAACGCTCTATTATGCGCTCAATGCCAAGCCGCTCGGTGGCCCAAATTAGGTACGTCAACTCTTCTCGTGCAAGCCTCTTGTCGCCGTCGGGGTGCAAAGCCCGCCACAAGCCACGGGCGACGCCGCCGCTTGCGATAGCCGTGGGTGTTGGTTCAGCCTGAAGGGTGCAGGCCTCCAGAATCCGCTGAATGTACTCCTTGGCCCGCATCTTGGCATCGGCCGGACAGGGACTCTTGAGCCCGGCTTCAACGATAACCTTTCCGGTGCCCAATGGAAGCGAGACATCCTCTCCGATTGCCTGGTCGTCGACAATGGCAACCTGGGCGCTGCCGCCGCCGACTTCGAACATCAAATTTGGATGAATCTCGCGCGTGTCCAGGCGAACCCCGACAAAGCTGAATTCCGCTTCTCGCTCGGGAGGGATGATCTCCACACCAATGCCCGCTTCCACCTTTATGCGTTTCAAGACGATTGAGTGGTTAGAAGCGACGCGCATTGCTTCGGTGGCAAAGATATAAAGTCTGTCGGCTCCTTTGCTTGCCGCTACTCGCCGGAACTCCTTCACCGCGCCAACAAGCTGGTCTGCATACTCCTTTGGAATTTCGCCCGTCCGAGCCACAATCTCGCCGAGCGAAATCCACTCGTTCAAATTGTCGATCCGCATGACGATATCGCCATCGGTTGCCGCGACAAGCAGGTGGGCAGTATTGGAGCCAATATCGGCGGCAGCCAGAATTCGGGCCATTGATTCATTGTGGAGCGTCGGCTTGCATCGTCGCGACAATAAGTCGTATAAGTCCAAATAGACCTATGCAACCAAACCTAGACGCTGCCATCGATTTCGCCGTCAATGCCCACCGGGGTCAAGTGCGAGACGGGGAGTTTCCACTTCCCTATATCACCCACCCCTTGGATGTCCTGGCCAACTTGCGATATGCCGGCGAGGTCACCGACCAAGATATGCTCCAGGCGGCACTTCTCCATGACGTGGTCGAGGAGAGCGGAGTCTCTTTTGAGGAGATTGAAAAGCTGTTCGGCGCGCGGACCCGAGAACTGATTCACGAGCTAACGCGCTATGAACCGACCGCCGATGAAACCCAGGGCATGACGAAAGACGAGATTTGGGAACTTAGGTCGAACACCTTGCTCAGAGAGATCTCAGAAATGTCCCCAACCGCTCAGGCAGTCAAGCTCGCTGACCGATTATCTAACCTAA
>JACMJO010000415.1 GCA_014380605.1 Fimbriimonadaceae bacterium
AAAATGGCTGCCCTTCAATTGTGAATTCAACAATGAGGACGGGCCCACCTTCCTCCTGCCGGGTCACTTCATCGATGCTCGCGTTCTTGAATAGTGAAACGTAGTAGTTTGCGGCCTCTTCGGCCTGATCGTTAAATGTTAGAAATGTGATGATTTTTTGCAATTGAATTCTCCTCAGTTTGCTCTACTATCTAAAACTAGCAGAGTAAAAACATCAATCCTAGGCCTTGGTCTGGATTTCCTCGCTCCAATGAAGGCCCCACTCGATGCCAAATCTATCCACGAGGTGGCCATAGAGTCCGCCCCAAAAGGCTGGACCTACAGGCATTACCCGCGTTCCGCCGTCAACAAGGCTCGCGTAATTCTTGTGGAGAAGCTCTTCGCTTTCGCAGAGCAACATAAGCGTGACATTGTTACCCTTGGTGATGCCGTTTGGGCCGCACATATCTGAACCCATGAGGCTCAGGTTGCCGCTATCGAGCTGGGAATGGAGAATGTCGTCCTTCTTCATCGAGGTTAAGTGCTCCTCAATGGGAGAACCTCCGACTTCCATGATGGTAAGTTCGCCGCCAAGGCATCCCTTGTAGAAGTTCATGGCCTCTCGGGCATTGCCTGCGAAGCTGATATAGGTGATGATTTTCATATTTGTTTCCTTTTTTTGGTGAATGGTATTTTGTAAACGGAAAGTGGGAAAGACATCTCTACCGATCTCCATAATTACAAGTTACGAGTTTTCTTTGCTTTTTTCTTCGCCTCGTTCTCTTTAACTCTTGCCTTGACTATCTTGGTAACCAATGCTTCGGGAAGGGGCGATTCAGGCGTGAAATGCAGAGTTGTCTTGCCCGAAAGATATGGCTTAACTTCATCTTTCATGGCCTGCATAAGCGCTTCGCTGACGGTATAGAAACTGCAATGGTCCTTGGCGACTCCAAAAGAGACCAAGAATCCGCTCTGTTTGTAAGTGGGCACCTGAAAGCTGATCACTTCCTCAGCATCGGGTGCCGCGCTCTTGATGAGCTTGCGGAGTTTCTCTAGAGACGCCCGATCCGTGTCGGGAGCGGATGCTATGTAGGCATCGACATCCTTAACGGCCGCGTTCATGTCAGACCTCCGACGAGTTCGCCAAGCTTTTCTAGGCTCTGGCTCCACCCGGCTTCCATACCTGCCAACATTTGGCTGGCATAGTCGACGAACCCACTTGCGCCAGATTCCAAAGTTAGGTGCGTCTTGCCGCCGGAATCAGCGAACAGAACCGTCGACCGACCTCGAAGGACAGGACTGCCATCGGCATCGTCCACCGTAGAGGTGAAGACAAGCCGTTGCATGGGCACAACCTCGACAAACTCCTCGCCCATCGGATAGATAGCTCCCTCGGGACTCATCATGTGGATGCGGATCTTCCCGCCCGGGCGAGTTTCCCATTCGCAAATCGGGTTAGTGAACTCACGGGGTCCCCACCATGCCGCCACATGTTCTGCCGACGTCCATGCCTTCCAAACCAGGCTCAGCGGCGCATCGAAGACGCGGGTGAGCGTAATCGAGCATTCAGCGGTCGGCGTCGCGTTCAACTTCCACCTCCCGTCGTTTGAGCAGGCCCGGGCGCATCCAGGAATGGAACCAAGAAGGCGAGCACCTTGTCTGGGCTCGTGAATGGAAGAAAGTGGTCGCCACCGGGGAAGATCGCAAGCTGAGAATTTGGGATCATCCGCAGCATCTCCACGGCATGTTCAGGCTTCACGGCGTCGCGATCTCCCATCATGATCAGGGTGTGAGCCCTGATTGACTTTACGTCCTTCACCGGCATTCCACCACCCGCATCCAATTTGGTCACCTTAGAGACCAGCACTGGCCATTTGGAAGGATCGGGTGCAACTTTTACGTACGGGTCCTTCACCTGGGGGAAGTCAAAGTTCTCGGGCGTGATGGATTTGAACTGCTGATAGATCTCAGGCGCGTAAGTTTCCTTGATCGGTCCGCTTCCCGCTCCCAGAATGACGAGCTTCCGAACTAACTCCGGATTCTTCGATGCTAACTCCAGGGCAGTGGAGCCGCCCATGCTGTACCCGAATACGTCCGCATCCTTGATATTCAATTGCTTCAGCAGAGCTGCCGTGTCCTTGGCCATCTGCTGATAGGTCAGAGGGCGATCGATGTCGGCAGTTCGGCCATGGCCCTGTTGCTCGATGATGATCACCTGGCGGTTCTTGCTGAGCGCCGGCAAGAGCATCGCCCAACCCTCCGCAGTGCCGAATGCACCATGAAGGAGCACCAAGGGCTTTCCAGTTCCATGGATCTCGTAGTACATCTTGAGGCCGTTTACTTGGGCGTATTTGCCTTTGCCGTCTTGTGTTGCAAGGCCGACCGCAGCCGCGGCCAGGATAGCGATTGAAGCTAGTAATCGAGTTGTAGTGGTCTTCATTTCTAGTGTCCTTGCCTGTTTAGGCCATGGTTGCGAGGAGTTCCTCTAGTCGATTGAGCGACTCAGCCGCGCCGTGCTTCATTCCCGAATTCAGGTGCCCGTCGCGCTCCTCGATCGATCGGTGGAGAATCGTTGACGTAAGCTTGGTTCTGCCGCCCAAGTCCTCAAACACCGTAGTGATGAGTGCTTCGAACTCGGAGTAGGGCTCTACGTCGTAGATCTGCGTATTAACCAGTCGCTCCGGGGCTGAAATCTCCCGATAGATGCCTTTGAATGGATGCTCTGTACCTTCCGACGATCGCATGACGAAGCGATACTCGCCACCGACACGAAAGTCCATTTCGCAGGTGGTCGTGGAGTCGTTACATCCCCACCACCTGGAAATGTGTTCGGGCTTTGTGTAGGCCTCGAAGACGAGTTCTCGGCGTGCGTCGAACTCCCGGGTCAAGACGATCTCCCTGTCTGAAGGAGTCGTCAACGTCATTGTGTTTTTGCTTAATGTGCTCATGGTTTTGTCTTCCGATGGGCAACGAAAATGCGCTCGATGACGAACTCGCGTTCGGCTTGGGCGGAAGTCAACTCATTTGTGGCCATCGTCTTTTTTCTCCGTGTTCTGCATTTCCTTTAGGTACTCGGCCAGCCGATCAAAGCTGCCTTCCCAGAATTCGCGATATTGGTCGATCCATTCGTTTGCCGCTCTAAGGGGCTCGGCCTGAAGGCGGCATGGCCGCCATTGGGCTTCCCGACCCCGCTCGATCAGCCCTGCTTTCTCCAGCACTTTAAGGTGTTTGGTGATCGCCGGACCAGACATTTCAAACGGCTCTGCTAACTCCTTAACCGAGCACTCTCCGTTTGCCAGCCGTGCAAGGATGGCCCGCCGAGTGGGATCGGCAAGAGCGGCAAACGTTGCGCTTAGCTGGTCTTCGTTCATAGTCTATTTAACCTAATGGTTAATTAACTGTTTGGTTAAGTTACCACGGAAATGAAGGTGTGTCAAGATGTTTTTTGAGTTTTTTCTGATTTAGACCACTGGCCGGTATCCAGACTAGCCGGCGCCATTGTCGGAGGCACCGCTTTTCGGGGTAGAAGATTTGGAGTCGCTGGTCGCGGAAGGACCTTTAGCTACCCGTCTCCTTTTCCTGACCGTCTTCGCGACTGCAAAGACGGTTACGCCGCCGGCTGAAGTTGCCCCGGCGATAGTCCAAGCCAATGATGCATAGCAAGCTGGACACATGGCTTAGTCCTTGTACTCGTCATGACGCTGCATCCAGTCCATGACCTCATCCTCGTTGCGACCTTTTGGAGCGATGTCTAGCCAGTCGTAAGCCGCGATGAAGTGCTCACCGCCCCGCTCGTACAGAGAATAGGTGTGGAAGATATCTCCCGCTTCGTCCTTGTAGAAAACACTGACCCCAGGCTGGTCTTCGAAGTTCAGCTTCTGTACTTTGAAGTTGTGGAACACGGGACCTGCATCAAGATCGGCTCGCTTGTAGGAGGCGCCGAAATCGTAGTTGAAATCGCTTTCGTCGGAAGACACCCATCGGAAAGTCCAACTCATCCGCTTGCGATAGGCCTCCAGCTTCGGCCAAGCCGCTCGCGAGACAGCGACAAAGCTCAGGTCGTTGTGCTCGAAGTGCTGTCGGGCCGAATCCACATGGTCGCACAGGAACGAACATCCTGGGCACCCGGCCTCCCATTCAGGCGCGAACATGAAGTGATAAACCGCCAGTTGGCTTCGCTTACCAAATAGATCGGCAAGGGCCACCAAACCGTCGCCCTCTTCGAAGACGTACTTCTTGTCGACCTTCACCCAAGGCAAGGCAAGCCTCTGCTCGTTAAGCTGGTCGCGGAGTCGGGTCATCTCCTTTTCTTTCACCAGGAGCTTTTGTCGCTCGCTTACCCATTCATCTCTAGAAACTACTCGTTCATTCATCGAGTCACTATACTTTACCATTTGGTTAAGTATACACAAGGTTTCTGATTTTTAAAAGGAAAGTGAAAAAAGCTAGCCTGAGATTGTTTGTTGCAGCTTCGCCAAGTTCGACTTCGCCAGCTCATCTGGCCGATTCAATATGTCCCTCTTGGCCGCTCTCAGTCCATCCACAGGGAACATTCCCGACTCCGCGCAGAAGGTCGCGAACTCTCGATCTGGGTGACGAACACCCAGGGGTCCGCCCTTGCCCATTTTCGAATAGCGCGAGTCCTCCTCGAGAAACGCTTCGTGCATCTTCGCGAACTGGCTTTTGGCTCCGTTGAGATCTCCCATTTTCTCAAGGGCCCTTCCCCGAACCGCCATGGCTCGGAAGGAGTTCACCATTGCGAGCGTCTTGTCGCACGAAATGACTGCCTCTTTCCACTTGCCATCGGCAAATGCCGCTTCGGCAATCCCCAAGCTGGCCTTGTAGCTCCTCGGAGCCATGGCGAAAGCCGTTTCGTAGAGAATTCGCGCGTCAGAAGGCTTGCCAAGCTTAAGCAGTTCACTGCCCGCCTTGACCTGATACCACGCGATGAACTCTTCGCCGATATGGGACATCTTCTCAAGGTCTTGAACGGCCCGCTTCCAGGTCGCTAACGAGCCCAGATGGTCTCCATTCGCGCTTTGCCAACGTGCTTTAACCGCCATAAAAGTAGGGTCTTTTATCTCGACCTGCTCAAGTTGCTTCCGAGCATCTTCATTTCGGCCAAGCTCGATGAGCACGTCCGCTCGCAAAAGCTTTGCCTGATCGTCTCCAGGCGAGACTCGTAGGGCGTCATCAACAGCTTTGAGGGAGTCCTGAAACCTGTGTTGCTCCAGCATGGCCTGAACCAGCTTCATCGCGCCTTGAATGTTCCCTCGCCGGCGAATCGCCAGCGACGTCCGAGCCGCTTCCTCGGCTTTCCAAGATGATGCGTCATCGTCTTGCTCACGGCTCTTAGCAAGGTAAGCCCCGCTAAGGATAGCGAATCCAATCGCGCCTTCAGGGTCGTTCGTCACCCTCGACTCGTGCAAGGCGATCTCTCGCTCGATCTTCGTGGGATCGTACTTTGCATGGACGATAGGCGCTAGTTCGATGGGTCGCGAAGCGTATCTCTCGGCATAAGCGCCTGCGTAAATGAGCCAGCCTGCCCCGATCCCAACCGCCAAGCCAACAGGTATCAAAATCTTCTGCATCTCTTCCTTCCTTCAGTAAGTTGGGCCGGTCGGAGACCGGCCCGGATAATTAGGATCAGCGAGGCGATCCCAGGTATGGGAAGGAGTTCGTGAAGTGCTTTCCACCTGCTCCAACGTTGTCGCTGGTGAGGGTTGGAATTTGGTTTCCATCAGCCGGAGCCAATAGCAGGTCGCTAATCGTCGTTCCGAAAACAACTCCCAGCGAGATGTCGACGACATCATCCTCCAGAGCGCGGCCGCCAAATTTGCCGCCGGTGGCTCCGCCGGTCTCGAAGCCGAGATAAGCAGCACCCTTCGCGTTCAGGTCTGCAGTCATCACATCAGGAACCAGCACGGCCGCAATAATGTTTCGAATCGCTTCTGATCTTCCTGCAGGAAAGGTCATGAAGCCAAGAATATCGTTGCGAAGCTCGCCAGAGTCTTGGACGGGCGAAGTTTCGTTATTGATCTTATGTCGATTGTTTGCAACCGTAGCGAACACTTCATTGACCACTGGCCGAGCCAATCGGTCTCGCTGAGTCCACACGCTGCCGTTTGGTACGCTTGTGGTAGTCCAAACTGAGATAACTCCAGGCTTTGATCCCAGTTTAGTTCCCAGCATCGATTTCGGCATTTCAAGAACGATCGAAAGCACGTTGTAACCGCCGTTGCTTAAGAAATCCACCGCTTCACCTGGAGCTCGCCAACTGGTGAGTTGGGGCTCATTGGGATTAGGTACATCGATCCCGGTCAACGGTGTTGCACGGTCGGGAAGGATTGCAAAGAATCTTTCAAGGTCGAAGAAGAACGAGTCCTCTCGTGCGCCGGCAAAGATTTTAATGCCTTGGCGACCCCTAATCGTCGTATTGATACTGCCTACCGATGGTGTACCTGGCAGGCTGACATTCTCAGAACCCGTTACTGAAGGTCGTGAAGGTCCGTAAAGCATTACTTGCTGATTGGGGCCCTTTGCCGTAAATCTGGCTTGGATTACGAGGTCCTCGACAAAATCGCCCGTTGTATCGATCTTGAATTGGTACAGGACGTTGGGATCGAAATAGGTGGTTGCACCTTGTCCTGGCCCGATGAGTGGATTGACATTCATTGCCAGAACCACATGGCCATTGTTCTGCTTACTTGGAAACAGATAAACGTCTGTTATGTCTGTACCTGGATTCTGAACGATCTGGGGAGTGTCGGCATGGTCGGAAGTTTGACCGGTCGAGATCAGAATAACAGGCGCCATAATGGCGGCTATTCCGGCGAGAGCTAGGTGTTTATAATTTAGTGGCATTCAGTTGTCTCCGTGCAGACCTCGATCCGATCTGCGAGTTAGCATCTACTTAAACGCAACTCTCAGGGCTCCGTTCCTCCGGATCACAAGATGATCGCCAAATGAGCGGCCGATGATTGAATGAAGCTGATTCTAGGCAAAACTAACCTCGCTCGGTAAAATCTTAATGTGCCCTCAAAGCCTCGAACGGTACGCCAGGCTTGGCTAACCCTATTCACCGCGTTTATGGCTGGCCAAGTAGTCCTGGTCGGACTTGGGCTTTTCTTTGCGCTCGGTGGAAACGAGCTCGGCCTGGACGCCTCGAAGAAACTTGATGCCATGCAGCAAGTTTTTCAATCCTGCACGGCGATCGGGGTTATTGCATGCATAACCTTAGCCCGAGCCAAGCTGAATGCGAACACAGTGCAATCTCCTCAAGACTTGTTCCGAGGAACTGTCACCTGCCTGAGCGTTGGCGAAATGACGGTGCTAGTAGCGCTGGTGGGGCTCTCGAAGCTGCACCTAACCCAGTTCCTAATCGCCGCCTCCCTGGTGTTTATCGTGGACTTTGGGCTCATTCTGCCCTTGTCATTGAAGCTACTTGGGCAGCCAGCTCCAAAAAATTAGCAACAGTTGGAACAATCCTGACCCGATTGTCAACTAACATTTGTGAGGCTCTTGGACCGAGCCGATACAGAACAAAAGGCCTTCGCTAGGTTTGCTCTCCCCGGACCTATGCGAGGCCTTTTTGTTATTTAAGGTTCACAGATTGACTATCTGAGATTCCAAAAGGGACGACCGTCCATTGTTCGGAAGGCTACCTTACTACCATTGTGCCGAAGCTCCTGGCAAAGGATCAACGACTCTCCATTGACCATGACTTTGGAACCTCGGATCTTCAACGAGTCTTGAG
>JACMJO010000416.1 GCA_014380605.1 Fimbriimonadaceae bacterium
GAAATCCCAGGCGCAGAGGGTCAAGGAAATCCTTAACAAGTTGCCTGCCGATTCCGACCTTCGCTAACACCGATAGAAATTGCGATACCACTCGACAAACTTGGGCAAGCCCACTTCAATTGGGGTTGTGGGCTGGTAACCCACTGCTTCATGTAGGGCGTCGATGGATGCGTAGGTTTCATGAACGTCGCCCGGCTGCATTGGAAGCAGGTTCAGTTCGGCCTTTTTCCCAATCGCCGACTCCAACACCGAGATGAAGTGGGTTAGCTCCACGCTTTGATGGTTCCCGATATTGTAGATTCGGTAGGGCGCGGAGCTGGACTGGGCGACGGGCGTCTCAGGCGACCAGTTCGGGTCTGGGGCGGGCGGGAGCTTCATGGCCTCGACCGTGCCACTTACGATGTCATCGATGTATGTAAAGTCCCGCCTCATTTGGCCGTTGTTGTAGACGTCGATGCGTTTGCCTTCGAGGATGGCTTTAGTGAACTTGAAGGTGGCCATATCCGGTCTGCCCCAGGGGCCATACACGGTGAAAAAGCGAAGGCCACTGGTGGGAAGGCCAAACAGGTGGCTGTAGGAATGGGCCAGGAGTTCATCGGCCTTCTTTGTTGCCGCGTAGAGGCTGATCGGGTGGTCTACCGAGTCGTTTTCCGAGAACGGCACGGTGCGGTTCATTCCGTAGACGGAGCTCGAAGAGGCATAGACAAAGTGCTTGACCTTCGTCTGCCGCGCCCATTCCAGAAGGTTGGCGGTCCCGACGACGTTCGACTGAATATAGGTCGCCGGATTCTCGATCGAATAGCGGACTCCAGCCTGTGCGGCCAAATGGACGATGGCGTCAAACCGATGCTCTTCAAAAATCGGATCGAGTTCGGCCGGAACCGAAATGTCTACCTTCTCGAAACTGAACTTAGGAAGGTCGCACAGCCCTCCTAACCTAGCCTCCTTAAGCGTGGCGTCGTAGTAGTCGTTCAGGTTGTCGAGGCCCAAAACTTCGTAGCCTTGGCTGGCTAGCTCGCGGGAAACATGGAAGCCGATAAAGCCCGCCGCACCAGTAACTAGAATCTTTGCCGGGGGTTCGATGAGCATAGCCTTAACGCTGGGCCAGTATACTTTCGGCGGTTTAGAGAGGGTGCATGGCGTTTAAGGGTGTTGAGTTCAAATCGTTGAATCGGTTCGAGGATGCTCGCGGCTGGCTGGTCGAGCTGTATCGAGACGACGAACTGCCGGAAGGGTTCGATCCGGTCATGGGCTATTTCAGTTGCACCAAGCCCGGTATCTCCCGGGGCCCCCACGAACACATCGATCAGACCGACGGCTTTATCTTTTTTGATGGGAGCTACGAACTCCACCTTTGGGAGAATCGTCCTGGGGAACCTGAGAACTATGAAGTGCTCCCAGTGGGAAGGGAAAATCCCGTCTTTGTCACAGTTCCTCCGGGCGTCGTTCACGCCTACAGGAACGTTGGGGACGCAGATGCGTTTGTCATTAATGTGCCAGATCGATTGTATGCAGGGTGGGGCAAGAAGGAACCCGTTGACGAGATTCGTTATGAGAACGACGAGAACTCGAGGTTCAAGCTTTGACGATCCTCATCACTGGTGGAGCCGGTTTCATCGGTTCTGCATTTGTTCGGCTTTGTAGATCGGCGACCGATTCGCGAATCGTCATTCTGGATGCCCTTACCTACGCTGGAAATCTTTCAACCCTGGAGACTGATCTGAAGGACTCCAGGGTCAAGTTCTTCCCCGGAAAAATCCAGGATGCGACGGTGGTTGAAGGAATCATTGCGGCCGAAGGCGTTACCCACATCGTTAATTTCGCCGCCGAGAGCCACAACGATCGGGCAATGTTGGAGGCGGGAAGCTTCATCCAGACCGACGTCTATGGCGTCTATATTCTCCTTGAAGCGTGCAGAAAGTTCAAGATCGAGCGATTGCTTCATGTCAGCACGGACGAGGTCTACGGCTCGATCGACGTGGGCGAATTTACGGAATCCAGCCCCATTGAGCCCAATACGCCTTACTCGGCTAGTAAAGCCGGAGGCGAGCTTCAGATTCGAGCAGCGGTGAAAGCCCACGGAATCCCCGCTGTGGTGACCCGTGGAGGCAATACCTACGGGCCTTATCATTTCCCCGAGAAGCTAATTCCCTTCTTCATTTCGCGATTGATCGATGGTAAGAAGGTGCCCGTTTACGGAGATGGAACGCAAGTTCGCGAGTGGATCCATTGCGAAGACCATGCAGGCGGCATTCTCCACGCCTTGCAACATGGAAAGGTCGGCGAATCCTACAACGTGGGCGATCAGAATGAGCGAACGAACATGGAGGTTGTCAAGATCCTCCTTGAAGAGACCGGTCGTGACGAGTCGCACATAAAGACCATCCCAGACCCTCGGAGAGGGGCCCACGACAAGCGATACTCAATGACCACCGACAAGCTAGAGGCTCTCGGCTGGAAACCCAAGAAGCCGTTTGAGGAAAGCTTGCGAGATACGGTCCGCTGGTACAAGGACAACGAAGACTGGTGGCGACCCCTCGTCGCGACCGACGACTACAAGCGATTTATCAAGGCCTTCTATGGCCCGACTCTGGGAGAAGACTTATGAAGGCATTGATCTTGGCGGGCGGCACCGGATCGCGCCTACGCCCGATCACCTATTCCATGGCCAAGCAGCTGGTTCCAGTCGCGAATAAGCCGGTCGTGGAATATGGAATCGAAGCGATCGCCGCGGCGGGCGTGAAGGAGTTCGGCATCATCGTCGGCGATACCGGACCTGCCGTTGAGAAGGCAGTCGGGGATGGCAGTCGATGGGGGATCAAGATCACCTATATCCCGCAATCCGCACCGTTAGGCCTCGCCCACGCGGTTAGCACGGCTAGACCATTCTTGGGAGACGACGACTTCGTGATGTACCTGGGCGACAACCTGATCAAGTCGAGCGTCGCCACTTTGGTTAAGGAGTTTGAGCAGTACCGTCCAGCCGCAACCATTCTCTTGACCCCAGTGCCAAATCCCTCCGACTTCGGAGTGGCGGAGTTGGAGAACGATCGGGTTGTGAGGCTTCAGGAGAAGCCAAAGAACCCCCAATCAAACCTAGCTCTGGTCGGTGTTTACCTCTTCGACAAGCGAATCCACGATTCCATCGCGGTCCTCAAGCCCAGCGCACGGGGGGAGTATGAAATCACAGACGCCATTCAGGGTCTGATCGATAGCAAACTAGAAGTCCGATCCCACATTGTCGAGGGTTGGTGGAAAGATACGGGAACCGTCGATGCGATGCTTGAAGCCAATCGCTTGATCCTGGAGGACTTGGAACCGGGCATGGAAGGCACTGCCGACGAGCATTCACGGATCGAAGGTCGCGTTTGGATCGGCAGAGGTACCGTCGTACAGAATAGCGTCATCCGCGGTCCGGCGGTAATTGGTGCGAATTGCCAGATCATTGACAGCTTCATCGGTCCTTTCACTGCACTTGCCGACAACACTCGGCTAACAAGCACCGAGATCGAAAACTCGATTGTGATGGATGACTGTGAACTGATCGATGCTCCGTCTAGGCTTGCAAACTGCCTCATTGGCCGAGGAGCCAGCATCAAGCATCAGAAAGGAATGCCAAAGACGATGCAATTGGTCTTGGGCGATTCTAGCAGTGTGGTCCTGCCTTAGAAGTAGTTGTTGCTCTTGGGTCCGGCTTCGTCCATAAACTGGCCGACAAACTCGATGATCTCTTCTTCCTTGGCCCCGTCATACTCCGGCATGAAGCGGTAGAACACAGCGTCCGTCTGGAAGTCGCCCATTAAGGGTCCAAGCAACATCGCTGCGCCGAGGTTCGGGGTCGATGGATAGAAGCCCTTAGGGCCACGATAGAAGAACACTGATAGCGTTTTCTTGCCGCGATTTTCGATCACAGCAAAGGTGGCTGGGATGGTCCCCCTCGTCTTGGTTGGAATCGAAATCACTCGATCCTCGATAAATGTCCAACCTTGAGCGCGAAAACACACATGTGGGTCGTGGAAATTCTCTTTGTCGTTCCCCGCGATAAGCACGACATCAAATTGGCGACCTGTATTGTAGTAGCGTCGGGAAACGATGCCGAACGGGTTCAGCATTTCATAAGTCTGCTTGTCGGACTTGTAGGAGACTTGAGGGTCGTCGGGACTCTTGTGGAACTGATAGAGAATTCCCGGATCCTTAGTGTGGATTATGTCAGGGGTATGGTCTTTCATCCACTGCTCATTGACCACACTTTCGGCCTTACTTGGCAACGCAAGAAACACGACTCCGGCAACAGTAAAGAAACCAGCGAGCGCGACCACGCGCTTCATTAATCCTTCCATCCAAGCAACCTCGCGAATTTGAATAAGATAAAGAAACAGACGATTAGAGTGATGTAGCCCGAGTAGTCATGGAACGTCATTCCGGCTTTATCTCCGTATGCGTCTCCGACTAATCCGATCAGTGCGATCCTGAGACCGTTGACAAAAAGGCAAAGGGGAATGATCGCGACGAACATGAGAATGTTTGCCCACAGCCTCAATCCGCCGATAAGAACGAAGAAACAGGTAAATGCGGTGATGGCTAACACCAGCTTCAGCCCGCTACAAGGTACGCCAACATTGAGCCAGAAATCACCAACCAAGATGTCGGTGCTATTGGACATGTAGGGATTGCCAAAGAGCTTGAGGAGATAATACGCAGTCTTCGTGCTGTAAATTTGAAGCGGATTTGTATAGTTGTTGACAAATCCGCTCCAAATCGGAAGTGCGAATAGAAGATAGAGTGTTGGCGCTAAAACCCCAATGGCCCACTTCCGGCCCAGCGTAAACCAAACGCCAATCAAGATCGTAAGGATGAACGCGACGCTTAGGATCGACCTAAGCTCGGCCAACCGTGCCGCATAGGCTATCCAGAGCAACGGTATCAGCAGGACAAGGGTCCAAGCCGCTGGCTTAATTGGCAATTCCCTTAGCCTTGGCCAAGATCGATAGACCAAGTAGCCACAGATAAAGGGCACTAAGAACCCGTGGGTGTAGTATCCGTCCGGGCCAGTCCACAGCCCGTAAAGGTGGGACAACAATGGCCAAAACACGACGGTGATACCGGCGGCCAGAACCAAAACTGGTATGAAGTACGGCGAACGTATGATCGCATTTGCGACCTCACGCCAATCAATTTTTGTCGGCGGATTTGCCGGCGCCTGTGCTTCCACTGAAATCTGACCCATATCCGGGGCTTGTGGCTCCCCCATAACAAACACTACTCCTGGTTGGAACGTTCCAACCAATCAACTTCAAGAATGATACCAATCATCGGATCGGACACTGGTCCCGGCATGTTTACAAGACCTACGTTGGATCGCAGGTATGGCACAATCTTGGCTTGGAGTCCCGATGAGGGTCTTGCGTTTTTCAAATGAAGGTAGCAGTAATTGGAACAGGATATGTCGGGTTGGTCACAGGGGTCGTCCTGGCTCAACTCGGCAACGATGTCATTTGTGTCGATAAGGATGCTGAGAAGGTCGCCAAACTTCGGCAAGGCATTCCGCCGATCTATGAACCGGGCGTCGAAGAGATGCTGAAGCAGGGACTCAAGGATGGATTCCTGAGAATTTCTGACTCCATTGCCGAAGCAACAGAAGCAAGCGAAGTAGTTTTCATCGCGGTGGGCACCCCTCCTTCTGAGAACGGGACACCCGATTTGACCGCCGTCCGCGCCGTGGCCCACGAGATCGCGAAGAACATCTCGAAGTACACCGTGATCGTCAACAAGTCCACAGTTCCAGTCGGTTCAGGCGATATGGTGGAAGAGATCATCCGATCGCACGGAGTCGATGATTCTCTGTTCAACGTGGTGAGCAACCCAGAGTTTCTTCGCGAAGGCTCGGCAATCCAAGACACTCTTCACCCAGATCGAATCGTCATCGGATCCAAGAAACGGGAGGCCGCAGTGAAGCTGGTTGAACTGTATGCCACGCTACAGGCTCCGATGATCGTGACCGACCTAAACTCGGCGGAACTGATCAAGTACGGGGCGAACTCTTTCCTCGCCATGAAGATCAGCTTCATCAACGCCCTGAGCCGAGTCTGCGAGTTGTGTGGCGCGAACGTCGCAGATGTGGCGGCAGGAATCGGGAGCGATTCCAGAGTTGGCAATCAATTCCTAAACGCTGGACTCGGATGGGGTGGAAGCTGTTTCCCAAAGGATGTCCAAGGCATGGTTAAAGTTTCTGAAGACCTGGGATACGATTTTGGGCTTCTGCGAGAAGTCATCCAGATCAACGACGACCAGACGGTTCACTTCCTGAATCGGATGGAGAAGCGGCTGGGAGGGTTTTCCGGCAAGAGGATCGCGCTTATGGGATTGGCGTTCAAGCCCAACACCGACGACATTCGAGACGCGAAGTCACTCGTGATGATGGATCGAATACTTTTGGATGGAGGCTCCGTCATCGCCTACGACCCAATCGCCGAAGCGAACGTTCGAGAGATCTATCCAAACATCGACTTCGCGGAAAGCGTCTACGATCTGGGCGCGGGTGCGGATGCGATCGTTTTGGTTACCGAATGGAATGAGTTCCGTCAGCTCGACCTTGAGAGACTTAGCCAAGGAATGAAGCAGAAGCTCCTTTTCGATGGCCGTCGAGTCTATGATCGGGCCAAGGCCGAGCGCGCTGGATTTGAGTACTTCACAGTCGGCTCGCACTAATCGATGGAAACCAAGGACGAGCTCATCACCGTGATTCGACCCATCACCCGATGGGAGGTGCTGAACGTCAAGCAGATATTGGCCTTTCGCGATTTGCTGCTGGCTCTCGGGATTCGAGACATTAAACTTCGCTATCGCCAGACCCTCCTCGGAATTGCCTGGGTCGTTTTACAGCCGCTAATCACTTCGGTCATTTTTGGATTTGTGTTTGGCGAGATTGCCAAACTTAAAGCGCCGAACGGACTTCCCTATTTCCTGTTCTCATACGCAGGAATGTTAGGTTGGAACGTCTTTGCGGGCACGATCACAAAGTCTGCGGGTTCGCTGGTTCAGAACAGCGCGCTCGTTTCCAAGGTCTACTTCCCTAAAACGATTGTGCCACTGTCGTCGATGTTCTCTACCTTCGTGGACTTTGGGGTTGCGCTGGCCATGTTCTTCATCCTCCTACCAATCTTTGGGGTCGGAATAACATTGCCAATCCTTCTTACCCCCATTTGGGTGTTGCTCCTTTTGATGGCGGCCCTCGGGTTGGGTCTGTATTGCAGCGCCTTAATGGTCACCTACCGCGATGTCCAATACATATTGCCCGTGGCGGTCACATTTCTCCTCTATGCATCCCCCGTCCCTTACGCCTTGGACATGGTTCCAGAGAAACTTCAGTGGATCATCGCGGCAAATCCGCTTACGGGTGTGCTGGAAGGAATGAGGTGGTCGCTACTCGGGACATCGGCGCCAAATCCGCTTGCCCTGACATATAGCGTCGTCATGATTCTCTGCACCTTCGTCTTGGGAGCCTTGTTGTTTGGCCGAGCAGAGAGGAGGTTCGCCGATGTCATCTAGCGAACTAGCGATCCAAGCAAAGAATGTTGCCAAGAGTTATCGGATCATCCATGAGGAAAAAGCGACGACGCTTGGAGAATCCCTTGTTCAAAAGGTCCGCCGAGGCAAGACAAGATCAGTCGCAGAGACGTTTTGGGCCCTGAAGGACATCAACCTCGAGATCAAAAAGGGGGAGGTTGTGGGAATCATTGGGCGAAATGGCGCAGGCAAGTCCACACTCCTTAAGCTCCTCAGCCGAATTACGGCACCAACGACTGGGGAAATAACGATCCGAGGGCGTGTTGGATCTTTGCTCGAAGTTGGCACCGGTTTTCATCCTGAGCTTACTGGGCGTGAGAACGTCTACCTCAATGGAGCAATTCTCGGGATGTCGCGCAAGGAGATCGACGACCGATTCGATGCTATCGTGGATTTCTCCGGGGTCGAACAATTCCTTGACACACCCGTCAAGAGATATTCGAGCGGGATGTATATTCGCTTGGCCTTCGCTGTAGCTGCCCATCTTGAGCCTGAAATCATGATCGTCGACGAAGTGCTGGCCGTTGGGGACGCCGAGTTCCAGAAGAAATGCCTTCAAAAGATGCAGGATGTCGCCACGAGCGGCAGAACTGTGCTGTTTGTCAGCCACAACATGGCATCCATCGCTACGTTGTGCAAGCGGGTGATCCTTCTTGATAAAGGCACGATTCGGGCGTATGGCCCCACTGAGGAGATCATCGATCAATATTCCTCAATGGTTGAGAGCGAGGCGATCGATCTCTCCGACTATAAACGTAGAGTCGGCACAGGCGACGTCCGATTCTCCGAGGCAAGTCCAGTTAAGCCGGTGTTCGATGTCGGCGAGGACAAGGTTTTTCGGCTCAGGATCGACCGCCATAGACCCAATACTGGTGAATTTAAAATCATGATCGGCGTGCATTCCGATTGGGGTGGCTGCACAGTTTGTTGGATCGAGTCTTCATTCGACCAATTGCTTTTCGATACATCGTCTTCGATGACGGTTGATGTCAGCCTCCGCAATCTTTGGCTAAAGCCTGGCAAATATTCGATGCTTGCCTTTGCAAAATTTGGGGATGACCTGATGGACGCTGCCAACCCAGCCTGTCGCTTTGAAGTAAACGATCTGTTTCCCTACAAACAGCCGGCCGTCGATACCACCGAGCTATATGGGCTTGTGGTCTGCCCGTTCGAGTTCAAGGTCGTAGAATCGGCCTAAGGCCACGCTTTTCGTATCGACGAGGGCACTTCATTTCTTCAGCTAGCTGGTTCCAATAACCGTTCGACACATGGTAATTGAGTTCAAATGGCTCTGCTCCAAGCTCGCTTGGAGCAGAGCCATTGGCTTGGCGGCGACGATATCCGAGTTTTGCCCGAAGCTTCGACCAAACAGAGCTCACGACCTCGTCGTGGCCCCAGTGGTACGCGATATAGGCGAGGCTTCTTCCTTGGGCGTATGCCGCCTTCAGAAGGTTTTTCCGCTCCAATCTATCAGGCCGAAAGTGGTGTTCGACAATGCTGGCCGAGGCACGAAGCATCTTCACGCCTGCTTGCAATATCTGGTCGCTAAACAGGACGTCGTCGCAAAACCCTAGTCTCCCGGGACCTATGTTTGGGTCGAACCCGGGCACCTTGTCAAGGACGGCACGACTAAACGCCATGTTCGCTCCTGTGAGACCCACTTCCCCACGCGCCTCAGCGGGCCGGGTTGAAGCGAACATCGTCTCATGCTTCGGCGTCATCCACGGTTTCTGTAAATGGGGGGCAAGTGAGATGCAGCCAGCTACCGCATCGGCGCCGAGTTCGAATGGCTCCAGTAAGGCCGCCAGCCAGTCTGATCGAAAGCGCAGATCATCGTCCACAAAGCACAGGACTTCCCCTTTTGCCTCGGCCAATCCGCGATTTCTTGCGTTAGACTGTCCCGCATTTGGTTCAAGGATCCAGTGTGGCGTCGCCCAATCGAATTGCGAGTCCTTCACAATCTCCTGCGTCGCGTCGGAGGACCCATTGTCGATGACGATAACTTCCGCTTCGATTCCCTTAGGTACGCTGATTGTGGCGAGAGACTGAAGTGTGGCCCTCAAATCCGGAGCGCGGTCGCGAGTGCAAAGAAGAATCGACACCGCCATCCCCATCGCTGAAACTTACCCTGAAATGATCGGTTGCAAAGAAAGGAACGAGTGCACGTGAGCTTAGATGGTTGGCGCCTCATTGCGATCACGCTCGACTATCCGCATCACGCATCGGGCTCAGGTTATGGACAGCTCGCCCGCCAGATCGAATTCGATTCCATCGTGACTCCGCCTACCGGCGTCATCGCGAAAGGATATGACCGATGGGTTCGTCTCTGCCAGGCTAACCGAATGATTAGCCGAATAACTCGCCGTCGAACCGCGACCGAAGTTCGCTATCTGCTTAAGCACTTCTTCAGGGGTCGTCGCATCGTGCATGTGTTCTATGGGGAGCATCATAGCTGGCTGCTCAGGGCAATTAGAAAAGGCAGATCAGAGCGTAGAGTGATGACCATCCACTTACCTCCGTCGCTTTGGCACGTTTCGTTCAAACCTGGGCAATTGAACAAATTCGACGGGGTTATCCTCATGTCGGAAAGCCAAATGCAGCCACTTCGAAATCAACTCAAGTACCAAGGGAAAGTCGAAGTCATCCCTCATGGCGTTGATACAATGAGATTCAGTTTCGTCAAGCGTCAAGTGCCGACGGACACGATTCAGTGCATTACGGTCGGGAACTTTCTTCGCGACTACGAAGCCCTTGCTCGCGTCGCGAAGGCGGCGGAAGGGAAACCTATCAAGTTCCATGTGGTCGCAAACCCCGAGGCGGCAAAGCCCCTGACGAGCTTGACAAACGTCGAGCTGCACTACGGAATCAGTGATGCTCGGCTGCTGGAGCTTTACCAATCTTCGCATCTGGCTGTTTTCACAATGCAGGACTGCACGGCTAACAACGCCATCTTGGAAGCGATGGCCACGGGTCTGCCGATTCTGGCCAATGGCGTGGGCGGGATCCACACTTATGTTAAGGGCGAGGTACTGACGGTCATCGATGTCGACGACCCGGCAGGTTCTGTAGCCAAGATTCTTGACTTGACATCCGATCCGTCTCGATACGAAGCCATTTCGGCTTCTGCAAGGGAGCAATCCGAGGATTTTTCGTGGTCGACGATCGTGGAGCGGGTCCGTCGCTTCTATTCAGAGGCCGTCCATGGTGAATGAGCATGCAACTTACGGATAACCCCTTCCTGTCGGTGATCATTCCTTGCTACAAAACAGCATCGACCATGCGCCTTGCCATCGATTCGGCCCTGGATCAGGACGGCCCTGTCGAGGTGATCGTGGTAAACGATGGTTCGCCGGACGACACGTCGGAAATTGCCGCCGAATATGGGCAACGAATCGTCTACCTGGAACAACCAAATAGAGGGGTAGCGGCGGCTCGAAACCTTGGACTGAAGCATGCTCGTGGCTGGTTCGTGCAGTTCCTGGACGCGGACGACAAGTTGCTGCCGGGCATGGCAAGCGCTTTCAAGAAATTTGCTGACTCCAATGCGTCGCTCGACGTCTTGTTTTCCGACATCCTGATCGGGGACGATGATCTCGAGACTACGAAGCCATTTGACATCGTCTTCGAACAAGCCAACCCAATCAAGGAGATGTTGCTTCGCTGTTGTCTCACGACTCAGGGGACGATCGCCAAAACTCAAGCGGTCCAAGATATCGCCGGACTTGATGATCATCTCGCGGGAGTGGACGATTGGGATCTATGGCTTCGCCTTGCGGCCTCTGGGGCGTCGTTCGCCAAGGTTCCAGGCATGCACTCTATCTGGCGATTTCGCACGGGCTCGCAGTCCAAGCAGTTCGTCAGAAGTTGGAACTTGCACCAGGCATTTTTCGAGAAGCACAAAGCCCTTTACACGGAACACCTCAGCGAGAAAGAGATGCAGGGGCTGATCGATCATGTTTTGGATCGCGATCTGCCCCACCTCTACGGCAACGATCTGTCGGACGGTTGGCTCGCACGGCGGCTGAACAGAACTCGTAAAGCGTTCAAGGCATCCCGACAGTCGAGGGGCTTGCTGCGATATCTGTTGAAACGAAGCCTGGGCAATTTCAAGCGACGATTCAGCCAGACGTCTTGACGAGCACATCTTCTTTGACCGAAAACTCGCGATCTAGTCGGGCGAAGACTGCTTTGCACTTTCGATACATCTTCAGATGTACTGGATATTGATGGCCTAGGGTGAGTCTTGACAGGAGAACCTTCTTGGGTCCGTAGGGGCAAATGCGGTCGGCCATCGCAATCAACTTGGGATCGCCAATCTGCCGAGCTTTCCACATCACCACCGCATTCCCGATCCTGCCATTTTCCGTGTCGTCGGCAGGTCTGGTGCGGGCGCCGTATTCGTGAAAAACCACCATTCGTGCCGTCGCACGCCCTACAAAGCCTTTGGAGATCGCTCTGAAGACATAGTCGCACTCTTCGCCAGCCGGCCATTCTGTCCCGGCTCCCAAGTAAGGATCAAACAGCCCGACAGAGTTCAACAGGTCCTTCCTAAAGGCCAAGCAAGCTCCCATGAACTCCGCTTCCAGCATTGCTGTCCGTGCATTGATCTCGACCTGATGACCAATATAAACGCCCGGGACGTCTTGGGTCACCGGATCATAATCCAAAGGGCGAATGCATGTGCCCGCCAGGAAGGAGGCTTCCGGATATTGGCCGATGACTTTATGGAACTGATCGACTAAGTCAAGCGACACCACACAGTCGTCATCGGTGAAGAAGACCCAATCCGTCGTGAGTTGCTTAACAACCTCATTGCGAGCCTTAGATAACCCCTTTGCATCTTGATCGACCACAATGAAGGAATGAGGGTAGCCAGCTTCTGCAACCGCCCTCCGAGCCTTGCTTTGGCCAGACTGGTCGACGATCAACAATTGATCGGGAGGGCGGCTTTGGTTTGCCAAGGACCGGATCGCATGAATTAGGGAATCACGCCCGCCCGTGCAAATGGCAACCGTCAACGTCAAGGTTCACTATCCTTCGCAAGTATGCGACCTAACCGATTCATCACCTTCCGCCGTAGCGGCTTGGCAAACATGAGTTCCTCGGTGAACTGATCGGCCGTCTCGTCAGGCACAAAGAAAATCGGGTGTTTCAATGGAAACCCCATGGGGAAAGTCTGCATGCCCATTTCGGGATTTCTGTTCGCGGTATTCGTGCTCTCGGCACCCCATCCGATGTTCGAGATCAGGTTCTTTGCGGGCACGATGCTCATGCGGTTGTTGATCATCTGGCTAAAGAAGAACTGATAGTCGTAGGCGTTCAATGTCTCGTCATGCGTCAAGTCGAAGACCATAGTCCAGTATTTCAATGATCGACGATTCGGGAATACTCGGTGCAATCTGCCCTCGTCCCTAAACTTTGGCCACTGGCGGATGTGAAAGTCGTAGTCTTTCCAAACTCGGCGCCAACTTGCCCAGCCCCAGACGAACAAATACTTGGTGAAGTAATAGCTAGCTTCGAAATCCTGACTGCCGAGCAGATAGTTGGTTCCGGCGATCGTGGCAATCCGATCATCGTTACGGTACTTATCCAACATCTCGGATGCGAATCTGAAGAAGGTTGGATCTGGTACGCAGTCGTCTTCTAGAACGATGCCCTCTTCCTCTTGCTCGAAGAACCAGTCGAGACCAGTTTTGATTGCGGTCTTGCAACCCAAATTAGAGTCTCTGAAGAGTGTTTTGACCTCACAGGGCCAATCCACCAATTGAGCGATTTTTCGGGTTTCGCTGGTCGAGTCGATATCGTCGGGCCGACCGGGCCTTGGTCCGTCGGCGGCAATGTAGAGTCGCTTAGGCTTTGCTTCTCGAATACGCTGAAAGACCTGGCGCGTTTGCTCCGGCCGGTTGAACACGATCATCATCACGGCGGTTTCAGTCGGATCGATCATAAGACGGGCCTATTGGAAGCTACCAGATTCCATGCCGATACTGGGCATACTGTCGAAAACCCGTAGAGAGTCCTTATCCTTGGCCCGAGAAATTCGCCGCGTTGCTTACGTCACCGTCCTCGATAGCTCCGATGTGAGCCATTGGTCGGGCATCCTCCTCTACCTCCATGACGCTCTAGCGTCGGTGTTCCCCGAGGTCGTCCGAATAGGACCGCTAAAGTCGTACCGGGAGCCGATTGGAATTGCCAAGCGATTGGCTTCCTGGACTCGAAAGCAAGACCACCCGCTCTGGCTCACCAAAGCTTCCGCCAAAGGAATGGCAAGGCAAGTTGAAGCTCGGCTAGAGGAGATCAAACCGGATGCGGTCTTTTGCGTTTGGCATCCACCTGTGTCTTTTCTGCGAACCCAAGTGCCGGTATTCATGTTTCAAGACTGCCCGTTCGAAATCATCCAGCCGTTGTACGACGGAATGTCGCACTTCACCCCCGCCATCATGGAGGAGGTCAAGCTTGTGGAGCGGGTAGCCGCCAAACGGTGTACTGGCATCATCGAGACTTCAGATTGGGCCGCCGCCGAGGCAAGGCGTCTTTGGAGACTTCCCGACGAGAAGGTCGCATCCATTCCGTTCGGCGCAAACGTGGTCTCCAGCGTTACAACCGAGAACGTCGACGAGGTGATACGATCCAGATCGTCCGAGCAGTGCAGTCTGCTTTGGCTTGGTAAGGATTGGGAACGAAAAGGTGGCGATATCGCTGTTAGAACCGCTGGCTTGCTCAACCAACGCGGCATCAAAACTAAGTTGTTCGTAGTTGGAGCCGACGTTCCTTCGAACTCGAGGGATAGTTTTGTCGAAGCCGTTGGGTTCGTCGATAAAGGCGCGGAGTCCGGGCGGAAGCAGTTGGAGGACCTGCTCAAGTCTTGCCACGCCTTGATTTTGCCAACGAAAGCCGAGGCCTTCGGGATTGTGTTTTTAGAAGCGGCTGCCTACGCCATGCCAAGCCTCGCGCCAAACGTTATGGGAGTCGGAAGCGCCGTCTTGGATGGCAAAACTGGTGCTCTCCTTCCCGCAAATGCGACCGCGGACGCATATGCCGACCAGATCGAGTCGTGGTGGAAGGATCGGCCGATGTATGAATCGCTGTGCCGCTCCTCTTTGGAAGCATATCGAGAGACCTTCACTTGGGAACAAGTCGCAAGGCGGATTCGAGACTTTATGCTAAGCCGTTCGTGAAGGCAACTTGGTTTGCGCTTGAGTTAGTCTTCGCAATAGCATTTTCGATCGCCCTCGGTGAGATTTGAAGACTTCTCCAACCTGCGGCGCCACGATGCCGGCTAGAGCCATTCCGTAGTAAGTAATGAGTTCGTTCTCCACGATGTTGGTGATATAGAGACCCATCGCCATCGCGAGCATGAAATAAAAGCCGGCAAATGCCGATTGTCGTCGACCCAAATCCGCATTGGGATCTCTAAACACGACCACCGACAACACAAGACAGGACAGGACAAGCCCGATCATTAATGCGAGACCGATAAAGCCACCGCTTACTCGGCTCATTCGATACCCGCTTTCCGTGTACAGCGTGTACCAACGCCCGCCGCCAGTAAAGTCCTTTCCAGAACCAAACACCGTTTCCTTAGGACCAATTCCAGTTAAGGGGAATTGCGACGCTAATTCATCCGCTCGCATCCACTGCGACATCCGGCCCTCGTTAATCGTGTTTTTTCCGCTTAGGCCGTAGGAAAGCTGATCGGGAAAGGCGGCGATGATGGCGGTAACCATTGCCCCCATAATGCAAAGGATTGTCAGGAACTGTTGCTTGTCGCGCTTAAAGCACATGACAAGCGTGATAACCGTGATCACAATCCAAGCAATGTAGAACGATCGCGCCTGGGCCACCACGAGGCCGGCCGACAGGATGGCATAGAATCCAATTTCAAAGACTTTGAGCTTACGGGTTAGCAGATTAGAGGCAACAATGCCACAGCCCAATATGCACTGAGCAGACAAGTGGAATGGGTGAGTCGATAGGCCGTGAGAGCGCTTATCCAGCCCAAACGTTTCCAGATCGTTTAAGTCGACATACAAACCGGAAAGTTGGAGCGCACCAGGAAACTTGATGAATTGCAGAAAGGCGATGACAGCGGTGAAGACGCAAACGCCCAGCATAAAATTGAGGAGCCTTGTGCGCCATCTCGGGTCAATCGCAACGAGCACGAACGCAGCCAGGTAGGGCATCAAAACAAACGTGGGCCACCAAATGTTCCTACCTAACTTCATCTCCATCGCGTAGATTGGAGGCCCAATAAAGACGGTAA
>JACMJO010000417.1 GCA_014380605.1 Fimbriimonadaceae bacterium
TGAATATTTCTCTTTGCCCTCTTCCTTGACAATGTCGGTCACTTCGTAGCCTAGTTGCGTTAGCATGTCGCGAAGCTGCTTCCGGTCGATCTGCGGATTCTGGTAAAAGCCAAACAGAGCCACGGAGCACAACAGGAACAGAAGACCTACAAAACTGTATTTACGCATAATTCGATTTTACAAGACGGTGGAGAAGGCTCTCAAGTTACGAACGATTTCTAACTTCCCACAAGTTCCTTGATTCGGTCGGCCCAAAGCCATGGGGCAATCGTGTCTTTGTGGCGGCAATAGACGTAGCAGTCTTTTCCTTCCGCGATCTTCGTCCGTAGGAAATTGGCCCACTCCTGAAGTTGGCCGTCGGTGTACTCGAGCCTTCGCAGTCGTACGAAAAGGAAATCCACGGTGTCGCGAAGTTGGGCGGGCTCGTCGTCCGTTTCCGCCGCAACCCAGGCGACTCCATGCTTTCGCAAAATCTCCTCGACCTCTGAGGTGTTCCAAGAATCGTTGCGAAACTCGATCTCCCAGCGAAGTGTTGGCCGATGGGGCAAAGAGGCAAGGAATGAATCCAGGAGATCGTCGTTGCGCTTGAAGTTGGGCGGAAGTTGAAGGAAGATTGGACCAAGTTTGCCGACTCTTTCAACGGGTTCCAGCGCCTTCACAAAGTCAACTGCAATTCCTACCGCTTCACCATTCAGTCTCTTGAAGTGGGTGACGCTCTGAACCATCTTTGGAGAGAATGTGAACTCGGGAGGAGTTCCTTCGATCCACCTTCCAACCGTCGCTTCCGATGGCGCGCTCTGGAACGTGCCGTTCGATTCGAGAGAGTTGAATCGAGATGCGTAGTATTGCAAGAACTCGGCTCGCTTGATGGTCGGCGGATAGAACAGGCCATCCCCGTGCCATTCCTTGTAGTCATATCCGGAGAGACCGATGTGAAGTTGCGCCATGGTTGCCTTATTGTCACTGTCCGTAGGCACTTTGCCAGATCGGCTGGGCCCTTTAGCCTTTCGCACGCTTACCTCCTTGCCGGATCATGAGAAGTAGCGCACTATGCTCGCAGCCTTTATGAAAACTATCTTTGCACTTTCTGCCCTGGGTCTTCTTTCCGCTGGCGCGCTCATTACTGTAGGTGCTTCAAAGGCAGGGCCTGTAAAGGCAACCTACGCAGAATCGGTCGCTGGGATTCTCAACAAGAACTGCGTCTCTTGCCACCGGCCGGGCGAGGTCGCGCCGTTTAGTCTAATCGGCTACGACAACGCCAAGAAGTATGCGGCGATGATCGCGAGCGTGACAAAGCAGGGAGTGATGCCGCCGTGGAAAGCGGTGGAAGGCCATGGCGAGTTCAAGGATGCGAAGCGGCTAACGGCGGAAGAGATCGAAATCCTGGGAACTTGGGCTAAAGACGAGGCCCCCCGAGGCGACGCTAAGAGCGAGCCTAAGGCTCCTGAATTCACGAGCGCATGGGCGCTAGGCAAACCCGACCTGGTCCTCTCCTCGAAAACCGAGATCACGGTTGGTCCAGAGGGTCCCGACGAGTACCGTAATTTCGTATTGGAGAATCAATCTTCCGAGACGCGCTATGTGACGGCCATCGACTGCAAGCCCGGGAATCGGAAAGTGGTCCACCACCTGGTCGTGTTCGTTGATGGCTCGGGCGTAGCTAAGAAAAGAGATGCGGCAGATAAGGACGGGCAGGAAGGCTACACAACGTTCGGCGGTCCTGGCTTCAACCCAGTTGGAATCCTTGGCGCGTGGGCACCCGGATACAACGTCCGGCACACGCCTGATGGAACTGCTTTTGAGCTCAAGTCCGGCCAGACAATGGTGATGCAGATCCACTACCACCGTAGCGGCAAAACTGAGAAAGATCGAAGCGAACTGGGAGTGTATTTCACCAAAACCAAGCCCGCCAAGATTGCCCGATTCGGAATCTTTGTGGACCCGACCCTCCAAATCACTCCGGGTGAAAAGAGTTTCCGGGTGACGCGCAGCTTCAAGATTCCCGCGGAGATGACGATGTATGCTGTGATGCCGCATATGCACCTGCTTGGCCGAGTCATGAAAGTGGATGCCAAGACTCCAGATGGCAAGGCAATCCCCCTGATCTACATCAAGGATTGGGACTTCAACTGGCAGATGCAGTACGAGTTTAAGAAACCGGTCGTGCTTCCGGCGGGAACCGTGGTGACGGTGGAGGCGGTGTTCGACAACTCGGCCGCCAATCCCCGAAATCCAAACTCCCCACCCAAGTTGGTGACGTTTGGCGAGGAGACGACGGATGAGATGTTCGTGCTGCTCTTCACCCAGACCTCAGCGCTGGATCAGCCGTTCTTCGAGATCGGATCTGGGCGGTAGGCGATGGCGACCAATTCCTCCGTCCCGAGATTCGGCACGGAGGATAAAGTCAAGGCCGATGGAGAATGCCTAGTGGGGACAGGAATCAAGCCATTTAGAGAAGTCAACTTTGGCCGTGACTCCTAAGCCTGAGCCGGGGCCGACCGTAGAAGGTCCGTTCGCTGCGTCCCAATAGTTTCGTCTTGCATCCACCAACCCGCCGTGGGTTGGAATCGTTGCGTTTGAGGAAACGGCAACTCCGCTAACGCCTGTCGATCCGGTGGTGGCAGCGAAGCAGTTTCGTCGAAGCACCACGTTGGACATTGTTCGAGCTGGTGCCGATCCTCCAATAACCCCAACACAATAGTTGCCAGCCGTAAAGTGATTACCGTTGATATCAACGTCGTCGTGAGAGACCAGATTTGACCCTACGTTTACGGCTTGAAGCTGAACTCCAAACATCCTGGCCTCGATGTCGTTTCGATTTATCGCGAGGTTGCGAA
>JACMJO010000418.1 GCA_014380605.1 Fimbriimonadaceae bacterium
TCCGGCCAGACAGATCTTTGGCTGGCTCTGAACACTATACGCCCTAAAAGTCTTTACAAGGTTCCAAGTGTCTATACAATCCTCGACTCGCCTCATTGTTCGAAAAACTTCGAACTTTTCAGAGCCTAGATGCGTTTAGGTTTGTATGAACCCACCAAAGCGGATGAAGCGAGAGTGAAGAAGCGTCGAAAGACGCTCTTTTGATCCCCGCCTTAAGTCCCCGAAAAGGAACCAAACCAGGTTCCATGAGTTCCAATAGATAGTGACATTCGTGGCACTACCCAATCCGCGCCGAAGGGCGCCCTATGAAATGGCTGAAAACACTTTTCGTCTCGAACCCCATGAGGAGGCTCGATTCAATGAGCTCCTCGATGAGACCTACAAAAAGGTCTACAACATGGCCTACCGACTCGCCGGAACCCGTTCCGATGCCGAAGACCTCACGCAAGAGGCTTTCTTTCGTGCCTATCGATCGTTCCGGGACTTTGAAGGAGATCGCCCCTTCGAGAATTGGATTTTTCGAATTGTCACGCGCCTGTTCTTAGATCTACTCCGCAATCGCCGGCGCCGCGTCAAAGTTGTCAGCTACGATGCTCCGTTGCAACGCGATGGAGCCGATGACAACCTTTACTTCGATATGGCCGATTCAAAGCCAAACGTTGAGCAGACGATCATGAACTCCTCTTTGAGCGAAGAGATGCAGGCAGCCTTGGAATCGCTCTCGCCCGAGCAAAGAACCCTGATTGTTCTCGCGGATGTTGAGAACGTTCCGTATAAGGACATTGCCGAAATGTTGGACAAACCTGTCGGCACGATCCGGTCCAGATTGCATCGGACCCACAAGCTGATTCGACATCGGCTTGAGCAAGCCCGACGCAAGTCGGAAAAGCCGATGAAACTGGTCACTGGCTTTATGCCTTCTTTGTAAGGGAGTCCGGGGCTAGGCCTAAGAGCCAAATCCCGGCCTCAAAACGGAGGTTCCAACCACACCTGTAGGCTTTTTCGGCAAAATCCTTGGCAAAACTCAAAAAGTGTGATTTAATGCAGGGTGACTGGTTCGCGCCTTGTCGCCTTGTAATTTTATTTATTTAACATATCCTTCGCCATACAACCAATCTCTCGGGTGCGCGACCAGATTATTGGAGGTTGTATGAACCGTTCTCATAGCCGATCAGCTTTTACGTTGATTGAATTACTAGTCGTCATTGCGATCATTGCCATTCTGGCCGCGATCCTATTCCCTGTTTTTGCCCAGGCCAAAGAGGCTGCCAAAAAGACTTCTGCTCTCAGCAATGTGAAGCAGATGGGCACCAGCTTCATGATCTACACGTCGGACTACGACGATAACTTCCCGATGGCGTTCTCTCGCAGAGCCAACGGCACTTGGAGATACACCACCGTACATCCAACCCCTGCGGGCGTCATTGCCGCCGGTTGGGACGTTGAACCGGTGCTATCGGAGACGAAGAACCAGTGGGCGAATTCAGTGCAGCCCTATGTCAAGAACTGGGGAATCTATGATGCTCCTGGAAACAGGATCGATGCATTTGATACCGTGTTCAATCCAGGAATTGAGCCCGCCAAGGTGGCCCTTTCCATGAACGGACTCATGCACACCTTGAGCACGACCGAAATTCCATCGCCCTCTATCGCAGTTCTTCTGTGGCCTGGCAATGGAACTTCTAGCTTCCGTGGCAGATCATCGGCTAATCCGACCCCTACGTGTAGCGCCTCCACAGATACTCCTTGCCGGTTCAATCCCACAGGCTGGCCTCAGCCCGGATTTACGGGAACCAATGCTTCAGCCACTTTCTGGAACTTCAGCGCCAGCACCTGGATGTACAGCAAGGGTATGCCCATGGTTCGAACGGACACTTCCGCAAGACACATGAGAGTTGGCACAAGCACAGCCAGCACTCAGATTGCTGACGCATACACCGATCCTTGGCGATATGTCTCACCACAAGGCGTACCAGCACAGTTCACGCTCTGCAGTAGCGGCGTGAGGGGAGTTGCGGGTCCCACCGCGATCTTCTATCACTGCTACTTCCGACCAGACCGAGAGCAATAGGCTTTCCCTCTCATTAGCGGAATCGTCGGCTCCGGCTGGCGATTCCGCATATTTGCAAGACCATGAAAAAAATCACATTTCTCTCGTTGGCTATCTTAAGCCTGATCTGCATCGGCTGTGGCGAAAAGGAAGCTCCTACCGTGACCGAAGGTAGCATCAAGCCCGTCCAGGAAGGTGCACAACAAGCTGGACAAACGGCCGTAGCCAGCGATTCTTCGCCCTAGCAAAGAAAGGGCCGAGTCTCAGGACTTGGCCCCTCGAACCCTTATGAAGTACCAATTTCTGGCCCTTGTTATTCTTGCTTGTTTCGGCTGTGGCAAAGGAACATCGTCCGTTGCTGTGTTGCCGACCAAGAAGGACGGCCAATTCTATCGCGTGGTGAATCTTACAGCACAAAACCTCGACGTCACGTTGGACGATTTCGCCCTCCTTCAGCCTTACATTCCCGCGTTTCAGCCTTGCTCCTTCAGAAAGAGCACGCCGAAGAAGCACACACTGAAAGTAAAAGATTCAAGCGGCAAATTGCTGCTTGAGGAGTCTCTAAACTTTGAACCTGGAGCTTTCGTGACGTACTGTATCTTTGCCGACAAGGTTGGTCTTAAGCTCTCAAGCATCCCGGGGGAATCAAGGGCAAGGACCGCTGGAGACTCCGAAGTTCGGGCGGTGTCATTGGTCGATTCAGTAGATCTTTCCATCGAAGACCAGAGCGGAAAGAACCGACATCTAACTGTTTCCGGTGGTCTTGATCCTCCTAAGGCGGCTGTAAAGGCTGGTAAGTATCAAGTGATGCTAGACGGGAAACCAGTGAACGACTGGCAGAGTCTGGAGGACGGCCATACCTACACCCTGATCGCCTATCCATCTGGCAAAAGGGCCAGCGTTATCCTTCTACAAAACTCACCTGATCCCATGGGTCAAGCCGCCGCCGCGGTCCAACAGTCTGGGGGTTAAGTGAGGCTGTTTGCCTTTACTCCTTGATCGTGTTTGCGTGACGGATAGCCCCAAATCTTTGGAACCTCAGGCAACAAGGGATTAGAGTGTCAGGCCCATCATTATCGTAATTATTGTTCAACATGCCTTAACTGCGATAGGAACCCTTGGCATTTGGCGCAAAATCTGCTTTAATATATGCACCGGCGCGCACCGATACGCCATTCGTGCATTTATCTTAATTTCACATCGCCATACAACCAAATCTCAGGGAGCGCACCGGAATTTGGAGGTTGTATGAACAATCGTTTGTCTCGCCGATCAGCTTTTACGTTGATTGAATTACTAGTCGTCATTGCGATCATTGCCATCCTGGCCGCGATCCTTTTCCCTGTCTTTGCCCAAGCCAAAGAAGCCGCCAAGAAAACCTCTGCGCTTAGCAACGCTAAGCAAACGGGGACTGGCTTCAACATCTACATGGCCGATTACGATGATGTCCTTCCCCTGGCTTCATTTTTTTACTTAGGTCTTTGGAGGACTAACTTCGTCACCCCGTTCCCTTACAACGCCCTCATTGGCGGCGGTTGGGACACTCCCGCGGCGGAAGATGTCGTGAAGTCCCTTTGGGCCGACTCGACCCAGCCGTACATTAAGAACAAAGAGATCTTGGCGTACCCTGGCACTCCCGAGATGCTCGCCACTGTCGAAACATTCAACCCAGCGGTGAAGGCAGGCAATACTACGTTGACCATGAACGGACTGTTGCATGGATACTCAGGAACAGCCGTTGAATCAGTTTCAGTTGTTCCGCTCCTTTGGGCGGGCATGGGCAATCGGCAGATGAAGGGGCGTTCCTTCTCTAATCCGTACCTGGGTTGTGGCAACCTCGTCGGCTCTTGTATGTTCAACCCGGGCGGCCCCCCCGCGGCAGGCGCCACGATCGGCTCGAGCCGAACCACATTCAATAGTGCGTGGATCTATTCAAAAGGCAGTCCCGTTGTGAGAGTCGACAGTTCTGCTAAGCATATGCGGATGGGAACTGCGGTTGCACCTGCAGTGGTTGCGGGTTGGGAATCCGATCCGCACTTCCAGGTTTCGGCGACCGGTCAGCCAATTGGTGGCTGGCGCTGCGGCTCGGACTTCGTCATTGCGACCACGCTAGGTCCCACCTCTTACCACTGCTGGTTCAGACCGGACAGGACTCGATAATATGGCCAAGATCTCTTGCTTGGTCTGTCTTTTGACGGTACTCCTTCTAAGCGGATGCGGAGAGAAGGAGGAGGTCAATCCGCAGGTGGTAAACAACCCTTCCGCTGAACTTCAGGAAAAGATGAAGGCGGCGGGAGCGGATGCTGCTCCTGCCGGTGGAGGGACGCCTTCTTCCTCCATCAATTAAACTAACGCCATTGGGCGAACTTACTAACGCCCATTCCGGAAAATCTTGGAATGGGCGTTTTCTTGGGAATGCACAAATGAGGCCCGCTTTCAATCTATGTGGCGGACATAGGAAACTTCGCGACTATGTCGCATTTTCCACTCCTCCCAGAATCCCTATCCCACAATAGAGGCTTGAAAAACAGGCAATTCACAGGCCGGCACTACGAAACGGGCACTATCGCCAATATCCTTCAGGCCCGCGGCGATATCAACCCGATCACCAAGAAGCCCTACGACGAGGATTTTGTGATCGGAGCCAGCGGCGGGATCGCATTTGGCTACTTTGTCTTCGAATACAAGGGCTACCTGCCCCATGTCGCGCTCCTCACCCGAAACACTTTCCACCCTTTCGAGCGCGCTCTCGACAATCTGGGCATCCGACGGGAGGTGAGGGAAACCACCAATGAAGCTAAGGGTGAGGAGAACCTCCGTCGGGAGTTGGATATGGGAAACCTGGTCGTTGTTTGGGCAGACGCTTTTTCCCTCCCATACTTCGGATTCGAGAACCACGAAATGTACGGCATGAGGCCGTTGCTGGTGGTGGGTCAGGAAGGCGATGATTTCTTGGTGGTCGACGGCACAAAGAGCCCCTTCTCGATGTCCAGGACCGAGATGGCCA
>JACMJO010000419.1 GCA_014380605.1 Fimbriimonadaceae bacterium
ATCCACGGCAAGCCGAAGAGCGTCAGAATCAACGCCGCTCTTCCGATCCAGAAGGCAGAACGAGTAACTCTCACGGGCAAATCTCTCCACGTCGATGTGGTACAGGTGCGATAAGTTGTTCACCGGGATCATTCAAAGCGTCGGCAAGATCGCTCATATTCAAGGCTCGAAGCTCTCCGTGGTCGCGAGTTTGGACTTGAATGCCGACCCGATCAAGGCTGGCGAAAGCATCGCGGTGAACGGTTGTTGCCTCACCGCTTTGGCGGATGGAGAGCTCAGTTTCGATCTCAGTCCCGAAACGAGGCTCAGGACCTCCTTCCACCATGCGACACCCGGCACTCCGGTGAACCTGGAGCGGGCGATGCGTCCCATCGACCGATTTGGCGGCCACATCGTTCAAGGCCATGTTGATGCCGTCGGCGAAGTCGTCACGATTCTCCAAGATGGCGACTTCACCGTTTTCCGCTTCCGGTCGCCCGAAGAGTTCGACCGCTATCTCATAGACAAAGGGTCTGTGTCGGTCGATGGAGTGAGTCTAACGGTCGTCAACCCTATTGCCGGGGAGTTCGACGTTTGGGTGGTGCCTCACACCATTGAGAACACAAACCTAGGCATCCGCCGCCCCGGCGAGCTGGTGAACCTCGAGTTCGATGTCTTGGCTAAGCACATCGAAAAGCTGATCCAGAGGGATTGAATGACCTAATAATGCCAGTCGACGTTATGCGCCTGCTTGGCATGCCGCTCGATGAATTCTCGTCTTGGCTCCACTTTGTCGCCCATCAGCCTTGAGAACATCATCTCGATTTCCGCTTCAAACTCTTTCTCAAGCTTGACCTGGACCAACTTCCGTTTGTCGGGAGCCATCGTGGTTTCTTCCAACTCGTCCGCGTTCATTTCGCCAAGGCCTTTGAACCGCTGGATCTGGGGGCTCTTCTTCTTGATCCCCTTCACGATCTCGTCGCGCTCCTTTTCGGTCATCGCATAATAGCGCTCATCCTTGCCCGCTTTGACCACGAACAAAGGAGGCTGGGCCAAATATACATGGCCAGCGACAATCAGAGGCTTCATGTAGCGATAGAAGAACGTCAGCAGCAGGGTCCGAATGTGCTCGCCATCCACATCCGCGTCGGTCATGATAATGACCTTCCCGTAGCGGAGCTTCGACAGGTCGAATTCCACCTCTCGCTCCTTGTCCTTCTTGCCTCTCTTCTGCTCGGCCATCTCATAGGCTTTGGGTTTGCCGTTACCTTCGCCGTTGGAGGTCATTTCCAGCTCCAACTGCTCATCGTCAGACTCCGACGTCATCTCGCCGCCTCGACCCATCGTCAGGTCGATTCCGACGCCGAGCGCCGAGATCAGAGACTTGATTTCCTCATTGTCGAGCGCCTTGTCGATGCGTGCCCTCTCGACGTTCAGAATCTTTCCTCGCAATGGTAAGACGGCTTGGGTGACCCGATCTCTGGCCTGCTTGGCGGACCCACCCGCCGAGTCTCCCTCGACCAGGAATATCTCGCACTTGTCCGCATCCTTGCTTTGGCAGTCGCTGAGCTTGCCAGGAAGGCCGAAGCTATCCATGGCATTACCGCGGCGAATGCTCTCCGCCGCCTTCCGGGCCGCTTCTCGGGCGCGCTGGGCAGTTATGATCTTGTCGATAATCCGCTTGGCCATCTGCGGGTTTTCTTCGAAGAACGTCATCAGACCATCGCCGACCAAGGAGTTGGTCAGCCCCTGAACCTCGGGAGTGACGAGCTTAACCTTGTCCTGAGAGTTGTAAGAAGGGTTCTCCAGCCTTAGGGAGATAACGGCGGTCAGGCCTTCGCCAACGTCGTCGGAGGAGAAGTTGTTGTCCTTATCCTTGAGGAATCCCATCTTCTTGGCGTACGCGTTGGTGGTACGGGTAAGGGCCGCATTGAATCCGGATGCGTGGGTTCCACCGTCTGGATTGTGGATATTGTTCGAAAATGCGAGAAGCGTCAGGCTGTAGCCGTCCGTGTACTGCATGGCCACCTCCACTTCCGTCCCCTCCTTGATTCGCTTGAAGCTAATGACCGGATGCAGGGCATCCTTGCTTTCATTTAGGTCCTCGACAAGTTGAGGAATGCCTCGCTGATAGAAGAAGACTTCCGACCGTTCTGCATCTTGCTTGTCGATGTACTCGAACGTGACCTTCGAGTTCAGGTAGGCCAATTCCCGCATTCGGGTTTTGAAAATGTGGGTGTCGTACTCGTGCTCGGTAAGGATCGATGGATCGGCAAACCAGTGTTGGGTCGTGCCCGTGTTCTCTACATCGACCTTTCCAATAACTTCTACTTCGGTAACGGGAATTCCCTTTTCGTACCTCTGTCGATAGATCTTGGCATCGCGCCGAACTGTGGTTTCCATCCAAGCGGATAGCGCGTTGGTACACGAGACGCCAACTCCGTGTAGGCCGCCCGATGTCTTGTATCCACTGCTATCGCCGCCGAACTTACCTCCCGCGTGGAGAACGGTCATAACCACCTGAAGGGCGCTAACGCCCATCTTCTTATGAATGTCGACCGGGATGCCGCGCCCGTTGTCGGAGACGCTCATCGAGTTATCGGCTTGAAGGGTCACCGTGATGTGGTCGCAGTGGCCAGCTAGGGCTTCGTCCACCGAGTTATCGATGACTTCGCGGAACATCTGGTGAAGACCGCGCTTGCCGTTGTCGCCCACGTACATGCCCGGCCGCTTTCGGACGGCTTCCAAGCCTTCGAGAACTTGAATCTGGTTTGCGTTATAGTCGCCTTCGACTTTGCCAACGATCTCGTCGATATAGGCGATCTGCTCTTCGCTTTCGGGCAGGGAGTTTTCGTTGTTCTCGTCTTCGGGAAGTGGAATATTTTCGGGCATTAGGGGTTGGCTCGCAGCCTCCGTGAGATAGCGCCCGGAGGAGTGGCGCATCTTGAAAAATCAAGCAGTCAGTTTGAATCTAAATTGTACCTGAAAGAAGGGACGTTTCGAGGGTCCAGAAAGGACCGTTTCGCCGCAGGACGCAATTGTTAAGCGATGGTTAGGCGCGCCGTTTTTGGACATACTAGCCTTGGTTATGAAAGCAAGCTTTGGAGGCGCGTTCTTGATGGCGGTCTTGATGGCATCCCCCGCAATTCACGCCCAAGCCGAACCGATCGATCTTTCCTTCAAGGATATGTTTCGCGCAACCGGTCGCGGTCTGTCGCCAACCCCCGCCCTGGAAGCTGCAAATGGGAAGCGCGTCCGAGTTCTGGGGTTCATGGCCCGTTTAGAGGAGGCGCCGAAAGGCGGGTTTTGGCTATGTTCAAGTCCCGTTTTTCAGGACGAAAGCGGAGCGGGGTCGGGGGAATTGCCTCCCAACGCCATCTATGTAATCGTCCGCGGCGCGGGCAAAAAGCCGGTTGCCTATCTTGCCGGAAAGCTGGCCATCAGCGGCGTGCTACAGATCAAGAAGGAAGCTCCTCGCCTCGTTTTAACATTGGATTCACCCAAAGAGATTGCGCCTGCCAAAGGCAAAGGATCGCCAAGACAATGAAACTCTTATGCATCGGAACTCTCGCAATGGTTGCCTGCTCGGTAATCGCCGCCCCAAAGATTCGCATCATGCCTTATGACCAGGCTCGATTCATCGAGGGGCAAATGTTCGACGTTCGGGTGGAGTTCACTCCATCTGCGGCAGGTAGAACCATTCTCCAGCCAAAGCTGGAGATCGGGGGGAAGGACTATCCGGTCAAGCTAGACAAAGCCAACGGCTTTACCATCCGAGCGTTCAGTGTGGCAAAGGCAGGGCCGGTGAACATCCAAGCCAGCGCAAGCGAGTCTGGTGATGAAACGGCGGCAAGCAAGTCGGCCAAGATCGTCATCGAGAGCGCGGGCGGCAGAAAGCGCCGGATCAAGAACATCATCATCTGTCTCGGCGACGGAATGGGAATCGCGCACCGGACGGCGGCCCGCGTGGTTCGCTTCGGCCACACCAATGGCATCCCCAACGGCTGGCTAAACATGGACCAAATGCCCGGCTATGGTGCGGTGACGACCTCTTCGCTGGTTTCCATGGTTACCGACTCAGCTCCCGGTATGACGGGCTATGTCAGCGGCAGTCACAACGATAACGGCTCCGAGGGCGTCTATCCCGACAACACTCCTACTGACGCGTTTGACAACCCCAGGATCGAATACCTGTCTCAATTCCTCCACCGAAAGTTTGGGACGGCGCTAGGGATCGTTACGACGGCCGATGTAGAAGACGCCACCCCGGCATCCCAAATGGTCCACACCTACGACCGCGGCAAGGGAACCGGGATCGTTAATCAATTTTTTGCGGAAAGGAATCGGTCCGGACTTCAAGTGCTGATGGGCGGAGGGCGTCGCTGGTTCTTGCCCCAGGGCGAATTTGGCTCAAGTAGAAGTAGCTCCAGCAACTACCAGTACCCGCCCGATGTCCTGAACTCGGGCTGGAATCCCGGAGGAAACACCATTGACACCAGTTCAATGGCGGAAAGCATCGACCTAATTAAGAAGTTTGAGGGACAGGGATTCAAGTATGCCGGAACCAATACAGAGCTAAAGTCGATCCCTGCCGACGCGACCAAACTGCTTGGCTTGTTTGGCTTCGGAAACATGAACACGTCGCTGGACAAGATTGCGAAGCGAAGAACTCCCAACAAGCTCGGGGTGGTGGACGACTACTTTGCGCCTGACCAGCCGATGCTGGACGAGATGGCGACTGCCGCAATCAAGGTTCTGGATAACAACAACAAGGCGAATGGCAATAAGGGATTCAACCTCTTGATCGAGGGCGCCCACATCGACAAAATGTCCCACGCCATGGATGCCGACAGAGCGATTTGGGAAACCCTTGAGTTCGACCGAGCAGTTGGCGTCGCCATGGAGTTCGCGAAGCAGAACGAAGACACGCTCGTCATCGTCTTGGCCGACCACGAGTGTTCGGGTTTCAGCCTTATCGGCGCACTCACGAAGTCGATGGCAGAAATGAATGCCTTGCCTAGCGACAAGGACAAAACCCAACCTGGCATCGCCCCCGACCGGCAGAAGGCGGTTGGCGTTTATGAGGATGCGGGTTTCCCCAAGTACAACATCCTCACCGACGGCTTTCCGGCGGCATCCGACATCGATCGAAAGGTCGTCGTCGGATTTGGAGCCAATGGTGACCGCTTCGAGGACTGGATGACAAAGCCCATGCCGATCGTGGACAGCCTCTTGTCAAACGACATCAAGGCAAAGATGCAAAAAGGCGACGTGCCAACTGGCGGCAAATACGTGGTGGCTCCCATCGACCGTTCGCCCGAGTCCCTCCGGGGATTCTTCGTCAGGGGCCAAGTTCCAGGAGTTCAGGCGGTGCATACCGGAACTGACATTCCGGTGAGCGTTTACACCAAGAATCGGGATATCTGGCTCCAGTTCGTCGGGCCCCAACAAAACATCGATATCTTCTTCAAGCTGATGCGCGCGGCGATGGGCGGCTACTAGCCTGGGACCGCGCGTGCCCCCACGCGCATCCCCGTAGGTGCGACACTCCTGTTGCAAAATCTGGAAAGCGCGTGAGGGCACGCGCGATCCGACTATATCCAGGCTTGAATCACCTCGATCTCGCCTCGGGTCAGGTTGTGCCCAGCATCAACCCAATGATGGGTGACATCCGCTCCGCCCGTCGATAACTGCCGAGCCAAACTCTCTGCATCAGCATTGGGCAAGATTGGGTCAAACCGACCGGACGACAGGAACACGCGTTCTCCTTCCAACCCCCGATACTCAAACTCTGGCATCGTGGTCATTGCGCGAATCAGCACAGCCCCGGAAAGAAGTCCAGGGAAGAGCCCCATCAGCGAGTGCGCCATGTTGGCTCCATTGGAAAACCCGACCCCGATCACCTGGCCCGGCTCAAAATCAAACTCCTTGGCCGAACTCTCCACAAAGCTCGCCAATAGTCCGGCTTCCTCCCGAAGATTGTCGAGATCAAAGACCCCCTCTGCAAACCGACGAAAGAACCGAGGCATTCCGCCCTCGAGAACGCGTCCCCGGGGGCTCAGGATGGCTGCTCCTGGCAAGATGGTCTGCCCGAGCGGGACTAGGTCGTTCTCGTCCCCTCCAGTGCCGTGAAGCAACAAGAGGGTTCGATGGTCGCTTGACGAAGCCGGAACGAATCGGTGGATGAACTCGCTCACTTCGATTCCGCCAACTCGACAGGCACCGTCACTCCACTTGGCAAACGAAGCTTCGGCATGCTTGCTTCGATCCGCGCTCGGATCGGCTCGTACATCTGCGGCAATCTCAAGCTAGTTCCAAGAGATGCCTCGTCTTCATCCAACAGCATTCCAGGCCCCATCGTGGCGATCTCAAAGAGCACGCCGCCCGGCTCTCTGAAGTAGATCGACTTGAAGTAGTCGCGATTCATGATCGGGCTAATGTTGTATCCCTGCGTTTGGATAGTCTCATGCCACGTCTTCTGTGTGTCTTCGTCTTCCGTCGCCCAAGCGATGTGGTGAACCGTGCCGAAACCACCGTGTCCAAAAGGCATTGCCGGGTCGATGACCAAGTCTAGGTAGGCTCCGGGACCCTTGTTCGCTGCCTGAAGCCGTATCCGCTGGCCTTCGTCCTTAACTGGCTCAAACCCCAGCGTCTCGGTGACCAACTTCAAAGTGGCGTCCGAATAGTTCTCCGCGATCGTCACGGAGTGCATCCGGCTAATCGACCTTTCGATGGGAACCGGACCTCCCTCGAAGGGCGCTCCCGGCGTGTAAGCGGCAGAAGCAACCAGTTCCAGGGGCAGGTTGTCGTGAGCTCGGAATGGCAAAACCTCCTCGTCGCCCCTTGAAAACGGGTTATCGAAGTCCACGCCCTCGGAAGCGAATCGATCGACCCACCACCCCATGGAGTCGGCCGGGATGGCGAGCCCAGTGGCGATCACTTGCCCAGGACCGAGTTTGCCCTGCCGTCCCTGATAAGGGAAGAATGTCAGGCCCGAACCTGGAGTAGCGACGCCGTCTCCGTAGTAAAGGTGATAGGCGCTTGGGTCATCGAAGTTGACCGTCAGTTTGGTCAGCCTTAGTCCCAAAGTGCCTGTGTAGAAGTCCACATTGGCCTGCGCATCGTTGGTGATGGCGGTCATGTGGTGGATGCCCAGAATTCTCTCGTTACTCATTAATCTTTGCCTCTAGTAGAGAATAACGAGCGTAGCCAGGCAATCCTCCTTGGTCACATCGAGGATTTGTATCCTGGAATACAAATCCTTAACGCAAAGTTCTCGCCGACATCACGTTCGAGTAAGCCGAGTTTCCTCCTTCGTTGTAGGCTCGCATGCGATAGTAGTACAGGGTATTTCGCTTCAGGCCGTTGTTAGTGTAACTGACGGTATTGGCTCCCACGGTTGCGATCTCCGCCCACGCCGTGCCATTCAGCGATCTCTCAATTCGGAAGCCGGTCTCGTTGTTCGAGTTGTCTGCCCAGAAGACGGTGATTGCGGTCTTACTGATCGGCTGTAGCCTTTGAATGGTTGGTGCGGTTGGCGGCGAGATCGTGTTTGGCGTTAGGACCAAAACGGTCGCCGAGTAGGGCGCCAGGTTGTAAGTGAAGCTTGCCGATGCTCCCTGGAATGTTGAACTCGCGACATCCGGCGAGCCCACCCCCGTCCTCGCCGCCTCATCCTGAGGAATGCCGTACGAGTAGGCCGGGGCCGCAGACGTGGGGCTAAATCCACTGATGGAGATGGTTGGGCTCATCTCGGTTGTCGGCGTCTTATTGATGAGCAACAGCGCCAAGTCTCCGTTGGGTTTCTTCGTCGCGTAGGAGGCGAGTTTGCTGTAGTTGGTCGTCGCGGTAACCAGTGTGTCTCCACCCCTTGCAAAGTGCTGCATCAGCTTCTTCACAAAATAGGTTGGGTACCGGTCGTTCTGCCCACTCAGCATGCCGTAATCCCCGTACTGCCGCCAGCCGTAGAGCGAACTCGAGTTGTTGTTGCCCGACTCCTGGCCGTTGCGCAAGTCCCACCAAACCAACGCTTTCAGCTCGGTTTTCATCGCCTGGCAAATGGAGTCCGCGAGGAACAGTCCGTTCACCAAAGACGTAGTCTGTTTGCCCGGATTGGTGTACACCGAGTTGTTCTCCGTACAGACGATCTCAACGCTTGCCGCACTCGCCCCAAGGTAGTCGTCCAGCTGTTGCCGTAAATCCGCGATGTCCGACGCCCAAGTACCTGAGGAACCCAACAGACCTTCATCGCTTTCCGCGAACGGCCCTTGAGCATATTTGTGATAGATCACGTAGTCCGGAGTCACGCCAAGTTGCTTAAGCCGCCCCAACATGACCGGAGTCCACCCGCTATGCTGCTGACCTGTTCGAGGATTGGTCACGATCCGATCTGCATAGTTGGCATAGCTGTCTTCGCCGGTAACCGCAACCACTCCGATCTTGATGGTGGGATCGACCGCCTTCATCTGCTGGATGTAGAGCTGGGCTTCATTGGCATAGATGTAAGGATCGTGGGGTCGAGCTCGGTTGTCGGCTTCCCAGGACCCATAGTTCTCGTTCCCGATCTCCCAATACTTGAACCCATAGCCCTTTGTGACATTCGAATACTGGACCCATGAAGCGGCCTCACCCGGCGTCCCTGTGCCGTAGTTCGCCGTGATGAAGACCTTCGCCTGATTCCCCAGCGCCACATTTGCGAACGAGTCGAAAGACGTTGCCCATTGCCACGTATTCGTCCCGGTCGTGTTCGTTGCCCAGTGATAATTATCGCTAAGCGACCCGCCCGGAAATCTCAGAGTGGTATTTCCCGCTTGATTGAGGAGGTTGATGGTTGCTTGCGTGTTAAACGCGTTGTCCCAAACTGCCGCATTAACGCCAAACATTCGCGTATCGACGGTCCGCCCTAACTGGGCGGCATTGACATTGACCGTAAAGCTGGTAGGCGGTGGAAGCGCCACGAGCGAAACATCGTCCAAGAACCAAGTCGGCTGGCCCGAACCCGTCGTGTCCTGAATCCAAAAACCGTCGAGATTGGGTTTATTGGCCGCTCCCAAGACGCTGAGGGGAATCTCGATGAGCCGCCATTGCGAAGCCGGAAGCGGAGCAAGCGCCACCGCCGGTTGAGCACTCCCATTCAGCAACGCTTGAACCTGAAGCCTCTGGCCTCCCGAAGTCCCGCCATGAATCCAGAACCTTAGCGACTCGTAAGAAGCAGAGTCAAAGGCTTCATGATGCAGGTAAATGGCTTGCCAAGCGCCTGCAGTCACACTTGTCGATCGAATTCCGCCGTGCACCGGACTTGTATTGGCCAGGTTAACCGTTGCCCAACTCCAATTCTGCCATCCGCCGTCTAGCTGATCGGAATAGATGCTCTGGTCGGCCCTAGCCGTGCATGCCAGGAGGATAAGAAAAAGTGTTACAAGCTTACGACGCATGATTTCCCCATTCCCTCTAACGATGAGGGGCCACTCGACAGTGTAGGGTGATATACAACTAAATCGCAAGAATGCCTTGATCAAAAGCGGCGATGGGCGCAAAAGACCGACGGTGAATCGGGCACGGACCGTGTTGTTGAAGCGCCTCAAAGTGGTCTGGAGTCGGGTATCCAAAATGTCGATCGAATCCATACTGCGGGTACGTGTTGGCAAGTACCGCCATGTGCCGGTCTCGAGCTGTCTTCGCTAGAATCGAGGCCGCTGCGATACAGGCCATCTTCCCATCCCCTTTCACCACTGCCTGTCCACAGCCTAGGAGCGCCTTAGGCACCCTGTTCCCATCCACAAATGCTCGAAGCGGCATTTCCGCAAGGTTGAAAAAGGCTCGCTCCATCGCCGCCATGCTCGCCCATAGGATGTTTATCCGATCGATCTCATCCGGTTCCACGAAACAAATCGCCCATTGCGAGCCGCCCTTGATCCGTTCTTCTAACTGTAAGCGTGTTTTGAGGTCGAGTTGCTTGGAATCGTTGAGCCCTCGAACATCGAACTTCTCAGGAAGAACGACCACTGCCGCCACTACGGGGCCCGCCAATGGACCTCGTCCCGCCTCATCAAGGCCGGCGGCTCCAGGAATGTGCTCAAGGGACTTCATTGGGGATAAACGTTTGAAACGTTATCCCAAAGACGTTCTGAAATGCCTTTGCGACCTCCGGTTTTGCATCTTCGATAGTTATTTCCCTTCCCGCCTCGACGGACAACGAGGTGACGACATGGGTTTGGATGCCGCATGGAACGATGGTTTCAAACGGGCAGAGGTCGTTGTTGCAGTTCAGCGCGATTCCGTGGATAGAAACCCATTTGGAGACTTTGATCCCGATGGCCGCTACCTTGCGCTCGCGAATCCAGACCCCGGTATTCACGGACGAGCGCTCTCCTTTGAGTCCAAAAGAAGCACAAACCTGAATGAATGTTTCTTCGAGGTTTCGTAGCCAACGGTGCAGATCCTTTCCGTGCCGCCTCAAGTCAAAGACAGGATAGATAACCAACTGTTGCGGCCCGTGAAAAGTAACGTCGCCGCCTCGGTCGGTCTTGATCAGATCGATTCCCAGCTCCGCATACTCGCTTCTTGGAAGCCTCAGATTCTCCTCATGGAAACTGGCTCCCAGAGTCATCACGGGCGGATGCTCAACAAAGATCAGCGTATCGTCCCGGTTGCCAGACTGGACGTCGGCCTGAATCCCCTTCTGAGTATCCCAGGCCTCGAGATAGCCTAACCGCCCTAGATCGAGAAACTCTGCCAAGGTTGCTCCACGGTTGGATTGAGAGCCAGCAAAACATTTTGCCCGTCGATCTGCCTTGCGAGTGGCATAAACTCCTCGATTGGAAGGTTATTGGCAACTTCCTCAGTCACGGCAATTCCCCCTACTGGCGCCGCCGCCTGCACATGAGCGGCGATATCGATGACTTCTGTGAATTCGACCTCGTCTAGGTCGCCCACAATTTCGCCCATATGCAGTCCAATTCGCAAACGAAACGGCAACTGAAGTCGATTGTCCTCTTTATTGAACCGCTCAATGTCCGTCTGAATTCGCTTTGCCGCGGTGAAGGCCTCCTGAGCGCTTGCAAACGCGATCACCGCCCCGTCGCCCGCAGTGGAGTGGACCCGGCCATTTAGGTCCCTGGCGAGCTGGGTGAGCAAGTTCTGATACTCGCGGAATGAGTATTCAACGGCGAGAGGGTCGGCATACGACTTCATTTCCGAACTCTTTGCCGCATCCACCACCATCACGCAGATGTAAGAACGCCGGTCGGAGAGCTTCCATTGAATCCGAACCATCTCTGCAAGAATCGCCGCCGGGTCGTTTTGGGCAAGATTGAGTTCCTTCGAGGCTCGACGTTGAACTAGTCCTCCGAGGGCGCCGAAAAGTGAGACGACGGCAAACCCTAGCGATGCGTAAAGAATCCCAAGCAGATTCAGGTCACTCTCCATTTGCCGCAAGTTGAACATCTTCAGGCCGATAATCGCGGGCGGAATGCTGCCGACGGTAACGGCCAGCGATTGTAAAAATGCGTACCAAAAATTCTTGGCAAAGAATCCCGCAAGGATGTAGGTCAACAGCAGCAGAACGGTCAAGACAAGCTGGGCGAAAACTGGCCAACTTACATCCTGACTGCCAGTAACGTTCACTCCAGATGCAACTACCGTGATGACCTCGATGGTCTTAAGAACCAACCCGGTGAGCAAAGCCCAAAGCGGACCTGTGTTGAGCAAAGCTTTCACAAACTCGGAGTCAAAAATGCTCGCCTTGGGAACGAGCCCCTCGCTGGCATCGAGCCGCTCCTGCATCGCGAAGTAATGCTCCAGTAGGTCTTGGCGGGACATTCGATCCTCATGCAGCTTGTGTCGCAGCATCTCCAGGTAAGCGCCTAACACTGCGGCGCCGCCCCCGATCGCCC